>JADLDF010000001.1 GCA_020846815.1 Gammaproteobacteria bacterium
CCGTTCCGCTACGCGATGATGCTGCCGGCGTTCAAGGGCGTCGATGCGGTCGCCGCCGTGCCGGAGCTCTGCAATCCCCGCGGCTTCGTGCTGATCGATGCCCAGCAGCGCTCGAAGAAGTACCCGAAGGTCTTCGCCGCCGGCGTCTGCGTTGCGATTCCGCCGGTCGAGCCGACGCCGGTGCCGGTCGGTGCGCCGAAGACCGGCTACATGATCGAGTCGATGGTCAGCGCGATCTGCGAGAACGTGATCGCGGATCTCGAAGGGCGGCCCGCGACCGCGCAGGCGAGCTGGAACGCGATCTGCCTCGCGGACTTCGGCGACTCCGGCGCGGCCTTCGTTGCGCTGCCGCAGATTCCGCCGCGCAACGTCACCTGGGCAAAGCAGGGAAAATGGGTGCACCTTGCCAAGATCGCTTTCGAGAAGTACTTCCTGCGCAAGGTGCGCACCGGCTCGATCGCGCCGGTCTACGAGAAATACGTGCTGAAGGCGCTCGGCATCGTGTCGTTGAAGGAGGAGCATCGGTGAGACCGGGAGTGTGGCCGGCGAGGATGCCGGCGGCGGTGCTGCGGCAGCTCTGCGGTGCGGCGTCGCAAGCCGGGCGTCTGCGCCGGCGCACGAATGGCGCAGCGCTCGTCGGCGTGCTCGTCTTGCTCGCCGGCCAAGGCGCGATGGCGGCCGAATCGCTGCAACAGGCCTGGGCGCAGGCGCTGCAGCGTGACCCGGCGCTGGCCGCGTCCGAGGCCGAGACCGAAGCCGCCGAGGCGCGGCTGCGCGCGGCCCGCGGCGCGCGCCTGCCCGCGCTCGAAGCGAGCGCGTCCTATGCGCGCTTCGCGGACGCGCCGGCGCTCGAGGTCGCCGGTGGCGGCTTCGCGCTGCGCACGCCGCCGATCTTCGACGATGACGACACCGTGATCGCCGGCGCGCGGCTCGCGCTGCCGCTCTATGCCGGCGGCAGCCTCGCGGCCGGCGTCGCGGCTGCGGAGCAGGGCAGCCGCGCTGCGCAGGCTGCGGCGCGCCAGGCCGCCGCCGGGCTGCGGCTCGACGTCGCCGGCCACTACGTCGCGGTGCTGCGCGCCCGGCGTGCACTCGCGGCCGCCGATGCCACGGTCGAGAGCCTCGACGCCCACGTCGCCGACGTGCAGGTCATGGTCGACCGCGAGACCGTTGCCACCAGCGATCTGCTGGCTGCGCGGGTCGCGCTCGCGAACGCGCGCCAGCAGCAGCTGCGGGCCGCGAACGCCGTGCTGCTCGCACAGGCGGCCTACAACCGCCGCCTCGGCCAGCCGCTCGACCGCGTGCCCGAGCTCGACGAGCGGCTGGTCGATGGCGCGAGCGATCCGATCGCGCGCCCGCTCGCGAGTCTGGTCGAGGCCGCACTCGCGAATCGCGACGAGCTGGGCGCGCTCGCAGCACAGGCGGCGGCGTTCGATGCCCAGGCACGCGCCGAGCGTGGCCGCTCGCTGCCGCAGGTCGCGCTGACGGCCGCCTACGACCACCTCGAGACCACGGTCCTCGACCGCGAGCAGTTCGCCAGCGCCGGTATCGGCCTGCGCTGGACGCTGTTCGACGGCGGGCAGGCCCGCGCCCGCGCGGCCGCGCTGCGCCGCCAGGGCGATGCCGCGCGGCTGCGCCGCGACGACCTGCGCACCCAGCTCGAGCTGCAGGTCCGCGAGGCCTGGCTCGGCGTCGGCGAGGCCGATGCTCGGCGCACGGCCGCCGGTGCCGCCGTGGCCCAGGCCGACGAGAACCTGCGCATCAGCCGCGAGCTCTACGGCGCCGGCCTCGTGACCCACACCCAGGTGCTGGACGCGATCGCGCTGCGGATCACGGCCGTCAATGATCGCGACGATGCCGAGTACGATGCCGGGCTCGCACGCCTGCGCCTGCAATGGACGGTCGGCGAGCTCTAGCGCAGGAGCAGGCTGCGCTCGATCCCGCGCCCGCACCCCCGCTGGCGCCTGCACCTGGATGCGCCGTGCGCTTCGTCGAGGTGCAAGTCCTCACGGTCAGCGTCGTGCCTCGCCTCAGAACGGCTTGACCGTGCCGATGAAGGCCACGCTCAGGATGCCGATCCAGTAGAGGTAGGCGAGCCCCCGGCTCAGCACGCCTTCGCGCGACAGTCGCAGCTCGAGCTCGGGCGCGGATCCGGGGCCGCGCCGGTCGAGCTCGCGGAAGATCGTGGTCCAGTGGCGCATCACGAAGCGCAGCGCCAGCCCGATCACCAGCAGCAGCGAGTAGATCAGCACCTTGGCCGCGAACCAGCCGGCGGTGAACGGCCCGTCGCCGACCAGGGACCACAGCGACAGGCCGAACAGCAGCGGGATCACGGCGTAGCGGATCCGCTCGTCGATCCGGGTCAGCAGCAAGCCGAGGTTGGTTTCGCGTCTCAGGAACGCCGACCAGGTCAGCGCGAGCCAGCAGCCGTAGAACAGCCAGACCGGGCCGACGAGGTCGGCATACGGGTGCGCGCCGAGCGTGGCGCCCATCTCGAAGCCGATCGGGAACAGCAGCAGGATGCCGCTGCGCGCCAGGATGTCGATGCGGTACGCGGTCTCCATGTGCCGGCGCCGCTCCTGCAGCGTCAGCCGGGTGTCGAGCACGTTGAACGAGGTCTGGAACACGCCCCACTCGCCGCCCAGCCAGTAGACGAAGGC
>JADLDF010000002.1 GCA_020846815.1 Gammaproteobacteria bacterium
GGCTGGGAGCTGGGCGCGTTCGCCGGCGACTTCGACGGCGCCAACCTGGTCTCGTTCTACGGTGCCCGCTCCGTCAACGACAACCTGAAGCTGGAGCTGTCGGCGTCGCAGTATCTCGGCGAGCAGCGCAGCGGCTGGATGGTCGAGGCCGGCGTCTCCCACGTGTTCGCGCCGGAGTGGCGGCTGTCGCCGTTCGTCGCGCTCGGCGGCGGGCTGTTCCGCGTCGACAAGGACGCGCAGCGGCCGAACCTGGTCGACCGCACCGATCAGTCGGCGTACGCGGGGCTGGGCCTGCGCTTCTACCTGACGCGCCGCTTCTTCCTGCGCGGCGAATTCAAGGAGCGCATCGTGTTCACGAGCCGCAACGACAACGAGGAGCTCAAGGAATGGAAAGTCGGTCTCGCGTTCTTCTTCTGACGCGCCCGCTCGCGCTCGTCGCCGTCGCGGCCTTCGGGCTGACGGGCTGCGCGGCGCTGAAGTGGCCGTGGTGGGGCCGCGACGCGGCCACGGCCGACGCGCAGGCACCGACGGCCGTGCAGAGCGCCGAGCAGGCCGAAGCCCGCGAGGCCGCTGCCGTGCCGCCGCGCGTGATCGAGCCCGAAGTCGAGCGGCGCACCATCCGGCGCCCGAAAATCGACACCGAGAACTTCGAGCTCGGACCGTGGTACGGCGTGATCGGCGTCGAGGACTTCGGCACGAACCCGGCTTACGGCCTGAAGGCCGCCTACCACATCACCGAGGACTTCTTCTTCGAGGGCAACCTCGGCCGCACGACCCTCGGCAAGACCAGCTTCGAGCTGCTGAACCCCGGCGCCGACCCGCTCAACCTGGGCAGTGAGAGACGCCTCACATACTACTCGCTGTCCTTTGGCTACAACTTCCTGCCGGGCGAGGTCTTCATCGGTCGCAACCTCGCCATGAACAGCGCCTTCTACGTCATGGGCGGCATCGGCAGCGTCGAGTTTGCGGGAGACCAGAAGTTCTCCGTGAATTTCGGCGCGGGTTACCGCGTGCTGCCTGCCGACTGGTTGACCCTGCACATCGACGTGCAGGACCGCCTGTTCGAGTCCGACGTGTTCGGCACGAACAAGCTGACGAACAACCTGGAGGCGCGCATCGGCGTGACCGCCTTCTTCTGACGGCCCCTGCGTCGGATGCACATGGAGCAGAGCCTGTGAACCGCAAGATCTCCCGCCGCGCCCTCCCCGCCCTGGCCTTCAGCCTGGCCGCCGCCACGACCCTCGTGCTGCCGACGGCTGCGCAGGCCGGCGCCACTGCTGCAGGTCCCGGTGGCGCCTCGCCCGCGCCGGATTTCACGCTGCCGGCACTCGGCGGCAGCAAGCTCTCGCTGTCGCAGTACCGCGGACAGGTCGTGATGATCAACTTCTGGGCGACCTGGTGCGGCCCCTGCCGCCAGGAAATGCCGCTGCTCGACGCCATGTACCGCAAGTACAAGGGCATGGGCTTCACGCTGATCGGCGTGAACGTCGAGCCGGACTCGAATGCAGCCGCGAAGTTCCTCGCCGACGTGCCGGTGAGCTTCCCCGTGGCCTTCGACGCCGACAGCAAGGTCTCGAAGCTGTACAAGGTGCAGGGCATGCCGAGCAGCGTCATCGTCGACCGCAAGGGCAACGCGCGCGTGCTGCACAAAGGCTATCGCCCCGGCGACGAGAACACCTACCTCGACCATGTGCGGACGCTGATCCGCGAGTGATGCCGGAGACCGCCGCCATGCGCCGACTTGCTGCAACCGGGTTCGCCGCCGCCGCGCTGATGCTGGCGGGCTGCAAGCCGATCGAGCCCTGGGTGAAGCCCTACGAGCGCGAAAAGCTGGCGGACCCGATCATGGCGCTGGAGCGCGATCCGGTCTCGGGCTCCTACCTCGACCACGTCTTCGAGCTGCGCGAGGGCGCGCGCGGCGCCATGGGCAGTGCCGGCGGCGGCTGCGGGTGCAACTGAGCATGCGGCGCCCGACATCCCTCCGTTCGTGCCCGCTGGCGGCCGCCGCGCTGGCGCTGCTGGCCGCGCTGCTCGCTCCCTGGGCAGCGCCCGACGCAGCGGCCGCGGTGCTGCCCGAGGATCGCGCCGACCTGCTCTACCATCGGTACGACGGCGGCGGCGTGGTCGTCGACGGCCCCTCGGTGCTGGTGCGCAAGAAGTTCGCGGACAAGGTTTCGGTGGTCGCGAACTACTACCTCGACATGGTCTCCTCGGCGTCGATCGACGTGCTCTCGACCGCGAGCCCCTACACCGACGAGCGCAAGCAGATGAGCCTGGGGCTCGACTACCTGCGCGGCAAGACCACCTACAGCATCGGCTACATCGACGGCGACGAGTCGGACTACCTCGCCAAGACCGCCTATCTCGGCATCAGCCAGGACATGTTCGGCGACCTGACGACGATCTCGATCGGCTACCGCCGCGGCATGAACGACGTATTCCGCAACCTCAAGGATCCGGTCAGCGGCGCCAAGAGCCGCGACCCGACCTTCCGCCAGGAGATGGACTCGCGCGCCTGGACGGCGAGCCTGACCCAGGTGCTGACCCGCGAGCTGATCGGCGTGCTCGCCTACGA
>JADLDF010000003.1 GCA_020846815.1 Gammaproteobacteria bacterium
CTGGGCGTGGCGCCGGCGGCCGCGGCCAAGGTCTACGAGCTGCGCGATGTGGCGGCGCGCGCAGGGCAGTTCGCGGCGATCGCGCCCGGCAAGTTCCGCAGTTTCGGCGGCGGCGGCACGGTCGTCTATGCCGAAGCGGCCGGCGCCGACGGCCTGCTCGAGCGGGTCTTCGTCAAGCGCAACCACGGCAACCGCTACGAGATCGCGGTCGCGCGGCGTGCGCGCCATGCGATTTCGGCCGATGGCTCGCTGCACACCATGACGCTCTACGACGGCGAGCGCTACGAGGGTGTGCCCGGCAGCGCACAGTTCCGCATCGTGCGCTTCGCCGAGAACGTGATCCCGGTCCGGCTGCCCACGGCCGGCGCCGTCCAGACCGCGCTCCAGGCGCGGCCGACCCGGGCACTGCTCGCTTCCGCCGACCTCGAGGAGCGGGCCGAGCTGCACTGGCGCATCGCGCTGCCGGTCATGGCCGTGGCGCTGACGCTGCTGGCCGTGCCGCTGTCGCGCCTGCGGCCGCGCCAGGGACGCTATTCGCGGGTCTGGGTCGCGGTCGTGATCTATTTCGTCTACGTGAGTCTCGCTTCCGCCGCCAAGGTCTGGATCGAGCGCGGCACGCTGCCCGAGGCGCTCGGCCTGTGGTGGGTGCACGCCGTGGTCGCCGCACTGGCACTGCTGGTCATCGTCGTGCCCGGCTGGCGGGCGCGCCTGCGGCATCGCGACGCGGCGGTGGCAGCATGACGACGCTCGATCGCTACCTGCTGCGCTCGATCCTCGGGGCCGTGCTGCTGGTCATGGTGGTGTTCCTGACGCTCGGCGGGCTGTTCCTGTTCATCGGCCAGCAGGACGACATCGGCGTCGGGCGCTACACGGCCGTGGATGCCTTCGGTTTCGTGCTGTTGAACCTGCCGCAGCAGGCCTGGGAACTGCTGCCGATCAGCGCACTGATCGGCAGCCTGGTCGGGCTCGGCGCGCTGGCGCGCGGCAGCGAGATCACCGTGATGCGCGCAGCCGGCCTCTCGGTCTGGCGGATCGCGCGCGCGGCGTTGTTCGCCGGGCTGCTGCTCGCCGCTTTCGGGGCGGTGCTCGGCGAGGTGCTGGCGCCGCCGATGCAGCAGCTCGCGCGGCAGCAGAAGGCTTTCGGCAAGTTCGACAACGTCAGCTTCGCGGGCCGCGGCGGCGCCTGGGTGCGCGACGGCAACCTGCTGGTCAATGTCGAGCGCCAGTCGGGCGACACCGAATTCGGCGGCATGATGGTGTTCGAGCTCGATGCCGAGCATCGCCTGCGCGCCATGGGCCGGGCCGCCTCCGCGACCGCCGATGCGGCCGGCGGCTGGCGGCTGTCGCAGTACGCGGAGTCGCGCTTCGAGGGCGATACCGTGGTCGCACGGCGCGAGCCGACGCGTGCGCTGCGGTCCAACGTCAGCGCCGAGTTCGTCGGCATCGCGGCCACTGCGCCGAGCCAGCTGCCCTCGGCGACGCTGTGGCGGCTGATCGGGCACCTGCAGGCGAACGAGCTCGACGCCCGCCCGACGCTGTTCGCATTCTGGTCGCGGATCGCGCGCACCGTGGCCGTGCTGTTCGGCGTGCTCGTGGCCGTGCCGTTCGTGTTCGGCTCGCTGCGTTCCTCGGGTGGCGGTGCGCGCACGACCGCGGGACTGCTGATCGGCATCGGCTTCTTCCTGCTGCAGCGCATGCTCGAGAGCGGCGCGATCGTCTTCGACCTCGACCCGGTCTTGCTCGCCTGGATCCCGACCGCGCTGCTGGCGGCGGCTGCGCTGACGCTGATCGCGCGGACGCGCTAGCTAGCCGGCCGGCTGGACGGACGGACCCGAAGCTGCGGCGTCGCCGTCGCCGAACAGCGTGGCGTAGCGGTAGGCGGGAATCTCGAACTCCCGGCCCGCGGTGCGCCGCGTTATCGCCGCAGCTCTTGCCTTCGGATCGGCGCGGGCAGCGCCGCCACCTGCGTCGGCGGTGCTGGCTCCGGGCGCGGCCGCAGCCGACGTCGCCGCATCGGCTGCGACAGGCGCGGCGATGCCGGCGCTGGGCGCCGCAGCAGCGGGCGGCGGTGCCGGCCGCGGGCGTGCCGCGGCGGGATCGAAAGCCGCAGTCACGCTGATCCAGCGCCGCGCGCCGTCCTCGCGCCCCTCGAGCTCGAGCGTCAGCCCGTCCCAGGTGACGTAGCGCAGGCGTGCGGCGGCGGGCGCGGCCGGCGTGCCACCACCGGAGGCCTCGAGCGCGCGGACGCGGACATCCTCGAGCGTGAGGCCGGCGAGGGCGCCGGCGAGCTCGGGCGTGAGCTGTGCTCCCTCGAGGCTGCGTGCAGGCCGGCCACGCGGCTGTACGGTCACGGCGCGCACCTGCGCGGCGGCGACGTCGAGCAGCGCGGTGTCGAGCCAGCGTGCCGGGACCGTCTCGACCGCGATCTGGGGGCTCGCGAGGTAGCTCGGCGCCGCACCGACGGCTCGCACGTAGCTCTCGCGTGCACCCGAGGTCTTGCCGACGATCAGCGAATGGATCGCGCCCTGCGTGGTCTTCACGTCGAGGCGCGTGCCGTTAGCCGACGGGCCGGCGACGTCCTCGACGCCGAGCACCGGATAGCGCGCGGGATCGTGGGTCTTTTCCTCGACGATCGCTAGTGCGGACAGATCGAGCAGCAGCTTGCGGACCTTGCCGGCGTCGGCGCTCCAGCCGCGCTCGACGACGCTCCAGCCCTGCTCGCCGCGGCGCAGGGTCACGAGCGTGCCGTCGCCGCGCGACAGCCGCAGCTCGGCGACATCGTTGAGCGCCGCGCGCAGCTGCGGCAGCACCGGGTCGCCGACGCCCACGGCGCGTTCGAGATGCCGCTGCGCGGACAGCCAGAACGCGCCGCCGGTGGCGGCGAGCGCAGCGAGCGCGAGCAGGGCCAGGCGCGGCGGCGTC
>JADLDF010000004.1 GCA_020846815.1 Gammaproteobacteria bacterium
AGGGTCGAGCCGTCGTCACGTTCCCTGTTCCCTGCTCACCGCGGGCGGTGCATCCATGCACCACCTGTCGTGCCTGCGGGCCGCCGGGAAAGCGCGCGCCCGAAATACCTGTGAGCCGCACTCTACGGGTCGGCACCCTTTCGGAAAAATCGTTTATTCTTCGCCTATACTTCGTGTAACTCGAAATTTCTGCGATCCGCCGCCGGCGCATCCCCGGGGCGCGAACCCACGCCGTGCGTCACCTCAACTACAACCATCTGCTGTATTTCTGGACCACAGTGCGCGAAGGCGGCATCGCCCGCGCGGCGGAAGTGCTGCACATCACGCCGCAGACCATCAGCGGCCAGATCAAGCTGCTGGAGCAGCAGCTGCAGGGGGCGCTGTTCGAGAAGCAGGGCCGGCGGCTGGCGCCGACCGATCTCGGCAAGGTCGCGTACGAATACGCCGAGGAGATCTTCAGCCGCGGCCTCGAGCTCGCGAGCGTGCTGCGCGGCGCGGTGCCGATCGGCCGCCGCCCGGTCACGGTCGGCGTCTCTGACCTCGTGCCGAAGCTGGTCGCCTGGCGCGTGCTCGCGCCGCTGCTGCAGGGCGAACAGCCGTTCCGTCTGGTCTGCCACGAGGGCCCGCTCGACATCCTGCTCGGCGAGCTCGCCATCCACCGGCTCGACCTCGTGCTCTCGACCAGCCCCGTGCACCCCGAGTCCGGCATCCGCGCCTTCAGTCACCCGCTCGGCGAGTCGCCGCTCGAGTTCTTCGCCTCGCGCCCGCTCGCCTCGAAGCTGCGCAAGGACTTCCCGCGCAGCCTCGACCGCGCGCCGTTCCTGCTGCCGACCGAGCGCAGCGTCAGCCGCCGCATGCTCGACGAATGGTTCGAGAAGCAGGGCATCACGCCGACGATCGTCGGCGAGTTCGACGACAGCGCGCTCACCAAGACCTTCGCCCAGCAGGGCGTCGGCGTGATCGCCGCGCCGACCGCGATCGAGACGGAGATCGCGGCGCAGTTCGGCCTGGTCGTGGTCGGCCGGACCCGAGACCTGACGGCGCGCTTCTACGCGATCACGACCGAGCGTCGCCTGCGGCATCCGGCCGTGGTCGCGATCACCGAGCGCGCGCGCAACGATCTCTTCAGGCCTGACGCGCCAGCACCTCGACGGAGCGGTCGAGCTCCAGCGTGAGCTCGCTCTCGAGGCCGAGCCGAGCCGCGAGCATGTCGAGCCAGGCTCGCTCGGCGCGGTTGGCGGGCGAGACCGCCAGCAGCGACGCGGCATAGATCTCGGTCGCGAGCTCCTTCGAATCGACGCCTGCGACGATCGCTTCCAGGTCCGCCGGCTGGCCGAGCAGGCGCAGCACCTCGTCGTGCTCGGCCTGCGACAGACCGGATTCACCGACCCTGGCGAAGATGCGGTCGCGCTCGGCGACGTCGATCGAGCCGTCGGCCTTCGACGCCGCGATCATCGCGCGCACCACGCGCAGCGCACCGGCACTGTTCGCCGGCGCCTCGAGGTCGAAGCTGCGCGGCAGGGCCGGCAGCGGCGCGCCCGTCTTGCCGGCTGCCGTCGCGCCTGCACCCGCGCCCGTCCCCAGCACCTGGCCGAGCAGCGCTTCGAGCCCGCCGGCCTGTGCCGTGACCGCGGCCGGCCCACCCTGCTTCTGCGCCTGGCGCTTCTGCCAGGCCTGGTAGGCGACGTAGCCGACCGCGGCGAGGCTGCCGTACTTCAGGGCCTTGCGGCCGCCGCGGCCACCGTTCAGCACGTTGCCGAGCAGGCTGCCGGCGAGGCCGCCGGCCGCTGCGCCGGCGCCGGGGTTCTGGGTCAGGATCTCGAGCAGCTTCTTGGTGTCCATCGATGATCGCTCCATGGTCGTGAATTGCGCATCCTGCGTACTGGAATCGTGGGCCGCGGATCGCCGCGGACGAGCCGGGACGCCCGGATCGCGGCGATGGATCATAGTCCGGTACGGCCGGGCAGGCTTCACTTCCGAGAAGCTTCAGCTTCCGCAGAGAGGCATGCCTCGCTGCGCGCCACGGCATTGGTGCGGATGGTCCGGAAGAACAGATCGTGGTCGTCGAAGTGCAGCGAACCTCCCGGCAGCGGCGCGATGCTGCCGGCAGCCCCGTGGCGCGGCGCGAGGATCATTCCAGCCGCGACGTGGAAGCCTGCCGCAGCTCGCCTGCGTCGCTGACCTCGAGCGTGACCTCGATCGGCTGGCAGCAGACCTGGCAATCCTCGATGTAGACACGGGAACGATCGGTCAAGTCGACGTGCGCGCCGTAGACCTCGCCGCACCAGGGGCACTGCAGCTCGACGAACTCACCGAGCGCGGCACCGGTCTCGCCGGGTTCGTAGACCGGCTCGAGACCATACATCTCGTCGACTGCACGCGGGTCGAGGTCGGCGATGCGCGCCTTGAGGGCGTCGAGCGGCGACTTCATGGCGGAACCCATCGGCCGATAATAAACTCCCCGGCGCCCGACAAGGAGTCGTCGCCGATGATGCCCAGGATCCAGTCCCGCGGGGACAGCCACATCCGCCACCCGCGAGCCGCGCCGGCCATCGCCGCGATGCTGGTGCTCGGCCTGTCGCTGAGCGCCGGCGCGCGCGCCGCAGAGCCGCCGCGCCTCGCGGTCGGCGCGACCACGACGCCGCAGCTCTGCGCCGGGGTGCTGCGCCGCCTGACCGGCGTGACGCGCCCGATCCGCAATACCGTGCACACCGACCACCAGGCCTTCGTGCTCTCCAAGCCGCAGATCCAGCCGCTCGAGACCCAGCAGTACCTGCAGTACGAGGACGAAGATCGC
>JADLDF010000005.1 GCA_020846815.1 Gammaproteobacteria bacterium
CGATCGCGATGCAGCTGCTGTCCTGGCGCGTCAAGCCGGGCCAGGCGATTCCGGCGCTGTCCGCGGATGCCGCGCACGTGCTGCTGACCTGCCGCTGGAGCGGCAACGCGCGCGAGCTCGACAACGTCCTGCAGCGTGCGCTGATCCTCTGCACCGGGCCGGTCGTCGGGCCGGAGCATCTGGAGCTCGAGGCCCTGAACGGCCGTGACGTAGCGGAGCCTGCGGGCGAACCGGGGAGCGCGACCGGCGCCGCCGTCTGCGGCGCGCTGGCGCGCTCGCTGGAGGCGACCGAGCGCGAGCTGCTGCTCGAAGCGCTCAGGGATCCGCAGTCCACGCGTCGCGTCGTGGCCGAGCGCCTCGGCATCAGCCCGCGCACGCTGCGCTACAAGCTCGCGCGGTTGCGCGCGGCCGGCGTCAGCGTGCCGGCGGCCTGAGCACGGGAGCACCGCGATGAGCCAGATGGAAATCGACCGCGTGCTGTCGCAGATCCGCACGATCCGCGCCGAGGCCGGCGGCACGCTCGGCGCAGTCGCCAGGCCGTCGGGGGCGGGCGAGGGCGCGAGCTCTTCGGTCAGCTTCGCCGCGGTGCTGCGCAGCGGGCTCGACCATGTCAATGCCGCGCAGCAGAGCGCGCGCCAGGCCGCGACCGACTTCGAGCTCGGCAAGCCCGGCGTCGACCTGCCGCAGGTCATGCTCGAGATGCAGAAGGCGAGCGTGTCGTTCCGTGCGGCCGTCGAGGTGCGCAACAAGCTCGTCAATGCCTACCAGGAAATCATGAACATGCCGGTCTGACGCGCGTCGGCCGGGCATTTCGCTGAATGGAGAACGTGATGGCCGAAGCTGCGACAGCTCCGGGAATGATCAAGCTGAACGCCGGTTTGCGGCCGCTGCTGCTGCTCGTCGGCATCGCCGCGGCGGTCGCCGCGGGTGTCGGCGTGGTGCTCTGGGCGCAGGGACCGACCTACAACCTGCTGTACGGCGATCTCTCGAGCGAGGATGCCGCCGCCGTGACCCAGGCGCTGTCCGGAGCGGGGATCACCTATCGCCTGGAGAACGGCACCGGCGCGATCTCCGTGCCCTCCGAGCGGCTGAACGACGCGCGCCTGCTGCTCGCGGGGCAGGGCCTGCCGCAGCAGGGCGGATTCGCCAGCATGGCGAAGGATCCGGGCTTCGGCGTCTCGCAGTTCATGGAAGGCGCGCGCTATCAGCACGCGCTGGAATCCGAGCTTGCGCGTACGATCGCGAGCCTGCAGCAGGTCGGCGCCGCGCGCGTGCACATCGCTACGCCGCGCAACTCGAGCTTCGTGCGCGACCGGGTGCCGGCGAGCGCCAGCGTCTTCGTGCAGCTGCGGCCGGGACGCACCCTCGCAACCGAACAGGTGACCGCGATCGTCAACCTCGTGGCCTCGAGCGTGCCGGAGCTCGATGCCTCGCAGGTCACGGTCGTCGACCAGAAGGGGCGGCTGCTGTCCTCGCCCCAGGGCCGCGACGATTTCGCGATCCGCGACCAGCAGATGGAGTTCGCGCGCCAGCTCGAGGAAGGCTATGCGCAGCGCATCGAGGGGTTGATCGCGCCGCTGGTCGGTGCCGGCCGGGTCCGTGCGCAGGTCAGTGCACAGTTCGACCTGAGCGCGACCGAGGAAGCGCGCGAGCAGTACCGGCCCGAAAGCCAGATCGTGCGCAGCGAGCAGCTCTCCGAGGAGTCGAGCCGCGGCGGTGCAGCCGGCGGCGGCGTACCCGGCGCGCTGACCAATCAGCCACCGCCCGCGGGTGTGGCACTGCCGCCCGGCGTGCAACCCGGCCAGAACGCTGCGGCCGCGGGAGCCTCTGCGGCCACCGCCGACGGCAACAGCTCCAAACAGGCCACGCGCAACTACGAGATCGACCGCACGGTCGCCTACACGCGCCAGCCGGCCGGCAAGCTGCAACGCCTGTCGGTCGCGGTGCTGATCGACAACCTGCGGATCGTCGGCAAGGACGGCAAGATCAGCGAGACGCCGCTGCCGCCCGAGCAGATCGATCGGATCACGGCGCTCGTCAAGGACGCGGTGGGCTTCGACGAGAAGCGGGGCGACAGCGTCAACGTCGTGAACAGCCCGTGGCGCGGCGAGCCGCTTCCCGACGCCGACTCGCTGGTCACAGTGCCCATCTGGGAGCGCCCCTGGGCACGCGATCTCGCCAAGATCGTCGCCGGGCTGATCGTCGCCCTGGTACTGGTCTTCGCGGTACTCAAGCCGCTGCTGCGCCAGCTCACGGGCACGCCCCGCGCGTCGGCGGCACTGCCGCCGGGCGATGCGACGGCCGCGCTGGCCGGGCCGGCGGGCGACCCGCCGAAGGGCGCCGGTGCCAGTGCCGCGGGCAGTGCGCCGGCCGAAGCGGTCGCCGCCGCGGCCTCGGCCAGCGCCAGCTCGCTGGCCTACGAGCAGCAGATGGCGCAGGCGCGGACCGTGGTCGCCCAGGATCCGGCGCGCGTCGCCCAGGTCGTGAAGTCGTGGGTGCAGGCCGATGGCTGAGCCGGAGCGCAAGCCGGGCGAGGCGCGCTCGGGCGTCGAGCGGGCCGCGATCCTCCTGTTGAGCCTCGGCGAGAAGGAGGCAGCCGAGGTGCTCAGGCATCTTTCCGCGAAGGATCTGCAGAAGGTCGGTACCGCGATGACGCAGGTCAGCAACGTCTCGCGGACCGAGGTTGTCGAGGTGCTCTCCGCGTTCACCAGCGAGGCCGAGGCACGGACCTCGCTGGGGCTCAGCAACGACGAATTCATCCGCAACACGCTGATCAGTGCGCTCGGCGAGGACAAGGCCGCTGGCCTGATCGATCGCATCCTGCTCGGCCGTTCGAGCAAGGGGCTCGAGGCGCTCAAGTGGACGGACGCGAGCGCGATCGCGGAGATGGTGCGGCTCGAGCATCCGCAGATCGCCGCGATCATCCTTTCCTATCTCGAGCCCGACCAGTCGGCCGAGGTCATCGCGCTGCTGCCGGAGAACATGCGCTCGGAGCTGCTGCTGCGCGTGGCGACACTCGACGGCGTGCAGCCGGCTGCGCTGCAGGAGCTGGATCAGATCATGGAACGCCAGTTCTCCGGCTCGAACCAGACCCGCAAGTCGGTACTGGGCGGTCCGAAGGTGGTCGCGAACATCATCAACATGCTCGAGCCGCGGATCGAGAGCGTCGTGATGCAGGAGATCGCAGCCGCTGACGAGCAGCTCGGCAACAAGATCCAGGACCTGATCTTCGTGTTCGACAACCTGATCGACGTCGACGACCGCGGCATGCAGGAGCTGCTGCGGCAGGTCACCAGCGACAAGCTGCTGCTCGCGCTGAAAGCCGCGGACGACGCACTCAAGGAGAAGATCTTCAAGAACATGTCGCAGCGTGCCGCCGAGATGCTGCGCGATGACCTGGCGTCGCGCGGCCCCGTGAAGCTCTCGGAGGTCGAGGGCGCGCAGAAGGAGATCCTGGTCATCGCGCGCAAGCTCGCCGAGGAAGGCTCGATCAATCTCGGCAGCAAGGGAGGCGGCGAGGCCTATGTCTGAGCCCGCGGGTCGCAAGGCGGGCGCCGCCGCCTCCCCCTGGGTGTTCCCGCCGGTGCGGGGCCCGGTGATCGGCCGGCCGGGAGCCGCGCAGAGCGCCGCGGCGCTCGAGGCCGAGTACCAGCAGGCCTGGCGCAACGGCTTCGAGGAAGGCCGTCGCGAAGGGCTCGCCGCCGGTGTGAGCCAGATCGAGGCGCGTCAGCGCGAGCTGGACGCGCGCATCGACGCGGTCGAGACGCTGCTCGCGGCGATGAGCCGTCCACTCGAGCGGCTGGACGAGACGGCCGCGGCCGAGCTCGTGCGCCTCGCGCTGACGACCGGCTCGCAGCTCGCGCGACGCGAGCTGCGCCACGATCCGGCTCAGCTCATCGCGATCATCCGCGACTGCATCGTTGCGCTGCCGGCCAGTGCACGGCACGTCCGTGTCCATCTGCACCCGGCGGACGCCGCGGTGATCCGCGAGCGGCTGGCGCAGCCGGCGGCGGAGCGCGCCTGGAGCATCGTCGAGGATCCGGTCATGACACGCGGCGGGTGCCGCGTGAGCAGCGAGTCGTCGCAGATCGACGCACGCTTCGACAGCCGCGTCGCGGCCGTGGTCGCCGCCGTGCTCGGCGACGAACGTGACTCGGACAGGCAGGACGACGACGCGGCGAACCCGCCGGAGACGGCGCCATGAGCGCGGTGCCCGCACCCCGTGACTTCGCCACGCGGCTCGCGGCCTATGCGGCACGCAGCGACGCGCCACCGCCGCCGATCGTCGAGGGACGGCTGACGCGCATGGTGGGCCTGACGCTGGAGGCCACGGGATGCCAGGCCGCCGTCGGTGATCGCTGCCTGCTGGTACCCGGACGTGGTGCTCCATCAGAGGCCGAGGTCGTCGGCTTCGCGGGTGAACGGCTGCTGCTGATGCCGACCGGCGATCTGCACGGGCTCGAGCCCGCGACGCGGGTGATCCCGACCGCACGCTCCGGCATCGTGCCGGTCGGCGAGAGCATGCTGGGTCGGGTCATCGATGGGGCCGGTCAGCCGCTCGACGGACTGGGTCCGATCCGCCCGAGCGGCGAAGGACGGCTCATGGGCGTGCCGCTCAACCCGCTGCGCCGTCACCCGATCGAAGAGCCACTCGACGTCGGCGTACGCACGATCAACGGGCTGCTGACCATCGGGCGTGGCCAGCGTGTCGGACTGTTCGCCGGCAGCGGCGTCGGCAAGAGCGTGCTGCTTGGCATGATGGCACGCTACACCAGCGCGGACGTGATCGTGGTCGGCCTGATCGGTGAGCGGGGTCGCGAGGTCAAGGAGTTCGTCGACCGCATCCTGGGGCCGGTCGATCGCCGCCGGGCCGTGGTCGTCGCGGCACCGGCCGATGCTCCGCCGCTGATGCGTCTGCACGGCGCCTGGCTCGCCACCGCGATCAGCGAATGGTTCCGCGACCAGGGTCGTTCGGTGCTGCTGCTCATGGATTCACTGACGCGCTTCGCCCAGGCACAGCGCGAGATCGGCCTCGCGATCGGCGAGGCCCCCGCGACCAAGGGCTATCCGCCATCGGTGTTCGCACGCCTGCCGCAGCTCGTCGAACGCGCGGGCAACGGCGTCACCGGCGGTGGCTCGATCACGGCGTTCTATACTGTGCTGACCGAGGGCGACGACCAGCAGGATCCGATCGCCGACTCGGCACGGGCGATCCTCGATGGGCACATCGTGCTGTCGCGACGCATCGCCGAGTCCGGGCACTACCCGGCGATCGACGTCGAAGCCTCCATCAGCCGCGTCATGAACGAGATCGCTGCGCCGCGGCAGCTCGCGCTGGCCCGCCGGCTGCGGCACGTGATGGCGACCTACAACCAGTCGCGCGATCTCGTGACCCTGGGAGCCTGGCGTCCGGGCGCCAACCCGCAGCTCGACCAGGCCGTCGCGCTCTGGCCTGCCGTGCAGCGCTATCTCGACCAGGATCTCAGGGCACGCGCCGGCTTCGCAGAGAGCCTCGAGGCTCTCGCCGGGCTGTTCGGCGATGACGAAGCCGGCACGGAGAAGGATGAATGAAGCGAGCGCAACGCCTGAACCACTTCCGGGACGGACTGGAGAATACCGAGAAGGAACAGCGCGCGAAGTTCGCGGCCGCGGAATCGCGTGCCGCAGAGGCGCGAGCCCGTCTCGCGGAACTGGAGCGCTACCGTGACGAATATCTGCGCGGCTTCAGGCGCCGTGCAGCCGGCGGCATGGATGCCACGGCGCTGCGCGACTACCAGGCGTTCGTCGCGAGGCTCGGGGAGGCTGTCCGCCAGCAGATTCACGTCGTATCGCGCAGCGAGCTCGAGTGCGAGTTCGAGCGGCAGCGCTGGAACGAGGCCGCGACGCGCTGCAGGGCGGTCGCGAGCGTGGTCGAGCGCTGGAAGGCCGAGGAACGCGTCGGCCTGTCCCGCGCCGAACAGCGCGAGACCGACGAATGGGCACGCGTGTTGTCGTCGCGTGCGATCGTGGAGGGCTGACGGATGAATGCCGGCGTGACAGCCACAGGGGGCGTCGCATCCCGTACCGCGAGCCCGGCCCGCGAAAGTGGCGCATCGGGCGGCAACGAGGATGCAGGGTCGTTCGCCGGGATCATGGATTCGCGCGCCCGCGCTCCGGAGCGCAGCGACGATGGAAGTTGCGCTGCGCACGCCGAGGCCGGTGCGGCGGCGCCGCGCGGCACCGGTCCTGGCGGGTCGCGATCCGACGCGACGTCCGCCACGACTGCGGACCTGGCACAGAGCGAAGGCTGCGAGGATGATGCCGGGACGCTCGACGACGAAATGGTCGAGACCCTGCTCGGAGTCGGCGAAGGCACCGCGACCGCGGTGACGACCGCCGCTCTCGCTGTTGACCCGAACGCGATGCAGGCCCGGAGCGAACTGCCGCCCGCTGTGCCGGCCGCGCCCTGGCCGCCGCCACCGCTGCGTGGCGAGGCCTTCGAACGATCGCTGGGCGAAGCACTCGAGCGGCTGGATCCGGCCGCATCGGCCGCAGGCGGGCCCGCCGCGCAGGCCGGGGAGCGGCTGGCCGCGACTCTCGAGGCCGCCATCGAGCGCCTCGCCGACGGCACCGGGATCGGCACGACGGCGGACGGTGGCGACGCGCCGACCCTGCTGCCGGCGGGCGAGGTCAGGAGCACCGCGCGGACGCCCGGCAGCGAGGCCGCCGCGGCAGCGCGCGCACCCGAGCTGCGTTCGCCGCCGGGAACGCCCGGATGGACCGACGAACTCGGCTCGCGCGTCAGCTGGATGCTCGAGCGCGGCGAGCAGGTCGCGTCGCTGCGGCTCACTCCAGAGAACCTCGGTCCGCTGGAGGTGCGCATCGCCGTGCGCGAAGGTGAGACCACGGTGTGGTTCGGCGCCAGTCAGGCCGAGACGCGTGCCGCGCTCGAGCAGTCGCTGCCGAGGCTGCGCGAAATGCTCGGCGCTTCCGGTCTGTCGCTCGCCAACGCAGGGGTGTTCAGCCACACGCCGCGGGATCCGCAACGCGGCTTCACTGCTGCCGCGCTGGCCCGCGCCTCCCAGGAATCCGGCGCCGATCCCGGCGGCGCGAGTGTGACGTACGTCACGCGCCACGGCCTCATCGACCTCTACGCCTGAGTGGCGGCACGCCGGTGGCAGGACCGCCGGCGCCGCGCGGCGCCGGAAACCCGGCACCCGCGTGATGCGGTTCGCAGATGCCGGCATGGCACGGCTATTGCTTGATCGGACCTGGTGCCAAGTGGCACTGCAGGACAGGTCGGATCCATGGCCAAGGCAGAAGCAGCCGCAGTCGAGCTCGCCGACGGTGAAGCTCCCAGCAAGAAGGGCGGCAAGGGAAAGCTGATCCTCATCGCCGTGCTCGCGCTCGTCGTCATCGGCGGCGGCATCGGCGGATTCCTGTTCTGGAAGTCCAGCCAGGGAGGTGAGCACGCCAAGAAGGAAGAACCGAAGCCGCTGCTGCCGCTGCAGTTCCTGCCGCTCGACCCGCCGTTCGTCGTCAACTTTTCCGGCCAGCAGACCGTGCGCTTCCTGCAGGTCGAAGTGCGACTCTCGAGCCGCGAGCCGGGCGCGATCGAGCTGATGAAGGCCAACGAGCCGGTGATACGCAACGACCTGCTGCTGCTGTTCGGCCAGCAGGACGCCGCCGAGCTCGCCACGCGCGAGGGCAAGGAGAAGCTGCGCACCGCCGCGCTCGAGCAGGTGCGCCGGATCGTCAAGGCCGAGGGCGGCAAGCCCGAATCGGTCGACAACGTCTACTTCACCAGCTTCGTGATGCAGTGACGTCTGCTCGCCTGCCGAACGCCGCGGAGATTCCACGATGAGCGCCAACATGGACGACGAGGCCGCGCAGCTCGCGGCATTCGAACAACTCGCCGCCGCCGAGGCGTCGAAGCAGCAGGTCGCGGAAGCGCCGAGCGCGGCCGAGATCCTCGAGTCGAAACCCCGCTCCGAGGTGAACATCGAAGCGATCCTCGATGTCCCCGTCACGCTCTCGATGGAGGTGGGCCGCGTCCGCATCCCGATCCGCAATCTGCTGCAGCTGACCCAGGGCGCGGTCGTCGAGCTCGAGCGCGGGGCGGGGGAGCCGCTCGACGTCTTCGTCAACGGTACGCTGATCGCCCACGGCGAAGTCGTCGTCGTCAACGACAAGTTCGGCGTGCGCGTCACCGACGTCATCAGCCCCGCCGAACGCATCCGCAAGCTCCGCTAGGCGAGGCCGCGTGAAGCTCATCCATCGCATCGCCGGCGCCTCGCTGGCCGGACTCGCGGCCGCCGCCGCCCACGGCGCCGAGACGCCGGCCGGCCCGGGCGCGCCGTTCGCCGCCGCGACCACGCCGGGCGCCGGGGGCGCGCCCGGCATCGGCAGCCTCGCCCAGGTCTCGCTGGCGCTCGCCCTGGTGCTCGCGCTGGTATTCGCGCTCGCCTGGATGCTGCGCCGCATGCGTGACACGCGGCGTGCCGGTGCGCCCGGCATCGAGGTGCTCGCCGAGCTCGCGCTCGGACAGAAGGAGCGCGCCGTCCTGGTCCAGGTGGACCGCGCACGCCTGCTGCTCGGCGTCGCGGCGGGGCAGGTGCGCACGCTGCACGTGCTGCCGGAAGCCGATCCGCTCGAACCGCAGGGCAGCACGCCCGCGGCGACGCCGAGCTTCGCCGAGCTGCTGCGTCGGAGCCTCGGCCGATGAAGCACTGGCTCGCCTTCGGCCTGCTGCTGCTGCTGGCGCTGATCGCGCCGGAGCTGGCCGCGGCCGCTGATGCCGCGCCGGCCGCGGCGGATTCCCTGCTCAAGGGCATCCCCGCGCTCGAAGTGCGCGCTGCGCCCGGAGGCGGGCAGACCTACACGCTGACGCTGCAGGTGCTGGCGCTGATGACGGCGCTGACGCTGCTGCCGGCGCTGCTGCTGATGATGACCTCGTTCACGCGTATCGTGATCGTGCTCGGCATCCTGCGCCAGGCGCTCGGCGCGGGCCAGACGCCGCCGAACCAGGTCATCATCGGGCTGTCGCTGTTCCTGTCGCTGTTCGTGATGTCGCCGGTGCTGGAGCGCATCAACGCCGAGGCCCTGGTCCCGTACCGCAACGGCCAGATCGAGACGACCGTGGCGCTGGAGCGCGCGACCGGACCGCTGAAGCAGTTCATGCTGGGCCAGACGCGCGAATCTGACATCGCCACGTTCGTGCGCATCTCGGGCGGCAAGGGCTTCGAGAAGCCGGAGGACGTGCCGCTCTCGATCCTGGTGCCGGCCTTCGTCACCAGCGAGCTCAAGACCGCCTTCCTCATCGGCTTCCTGCTGTTCATCCCCTTCGTGATCATCGATCTGGTGGTCGCGAGCGTGCTGATGTCGATGGGCATGATGATGCTCTCGCCGGTGCTGATCTCGCTGCCCTTCAAGCTCATGCTGTTCGTGCTCGTCGACGGCTGGTCGCTGGTCATGGGCACGATCGCGGGGAGCTTCTACCGATGAGCCCGGAAACCATCATGGCGATCGGGCAGCGCGCCCTCGAGATCATGCTGCTGCTGTCGATGCCGCTGCTGCTGGTGGCGCTGGCGGTCGGCCTGCTGGTCGGCGTGTTCCAGGCGGCCACGCAGATCAACGAGATGACGCTCTCCTTCATCCCCAAGCTGCTGGCGATGACCGCCTCCCTGGCGCTCGCCGGGCCGTGGATGCTGAAGATCCTCGTCGGCTATACGCGCGAGCTCATCGAGAGTATCCCTTCGCTGATCCACTGACATGATCGAGATCGGCACAGCGCAACTGCAGTCCTGGACGGCGGCCCACTTCTGGCCGTTCGTGCGCATCGCGGCGTTCTTCACCGTCGCGCCGATCTTCGGCGCGCGCTTCGTCCCGGCCCGCATCCGCATCGTGCTCGCGGCCGCCGTGACGCTGCTCACGGTGCCGCTGCTGCCGGCGCCGCCGGCCGTCGCGCCATTCTCCATCGACGGCCTGCTGATCACGGCGCAGCAGGTCATCATCGGCGTCGCGCTGGGCTTCATCGTGCAGCTGGTCTTCGACGCGGTCGGGCTCGGCGGACAGCTGCTCGCCAACAGCATGGGCCTGTCGTTCGCGTTCAACGTCGACCCGATGCGCGGCGCGTCGACCGCAGCCGTGGGTCAGCTCTACCTGCTGCTCATCACCATGACGTTCGTGGCACTGAACGGTCACCTGGCGTTCCTGGAGGCCGTCGTCGGCGGCTTCCGCACACTGCCGGTCGGCGGCTCGGGATTCGGCGCGCCCGCCGCCTGGCTGGTGCTGAGCTTCGGCGGACACCTGTTCGCCGGCGCAGTCGCGGTGGCGCTGCCCGGCATGACGGCGCTGCTGATCGTCAACCTGGCCTTCGGCGTCATGAGCCGCGCCGCGCCCAGCCTGAACCTGTTCGCCGTCGGCTTCCCGATCACGCTGGTCTTCGGCCTGGTCGTGATCTTCGTGGGCCTGCCGGCGGTGCAGCAGAACTTCCTCGACCTGGTGGCGCAGGCGCTCGACGCCGTCCGCGAGCTCCAGGCCGGCGGCACGCGCTGAAGGCGGCACGGACAACCGGACATGGCCGAGAACGACGTCGCTGACCGCACAGAACGTGCCACACCGAAGCGTCTCGAGGATGCGCGCCGGCGCGGCCAGCTGCCGCGCTCGCCGGAGCTCGGCGCCGCGGCGGTCACGATGGCGACCGCGGCGGCGCTGCTCGCGCTCGGTTCCGGAATCGTCGGCCGCATGGCGGAGATGATGCGCCGCGGCCTGAGCCTCGGCGGCGCGCGGCTGCCCGACGAGGGTGCCGCGATCGCGGCCTTCCGGGGCCAGATGCTCGATGCGCTGCTCGGCGTGGCGCCGGTCCTCGGCCTGGTGTTCGTCGCGGCGCTGGTCGCGCCGCTCGCGCTCGGCGGCTGGAACTTCAGCGCCGAGGCGCTCGGCCTGAAGTTCGAGCGCATCGATCCGCTCGCCGGCATCGGCCGCATGTTCTCGGTGCGCAGCGTCGTCGAGCTCGCCAAGTCGCTGGCCAAGTTCGCGGGCGTGGGCTTCGTGGCCGTGGCCGTGCTCTGGACGCAGACCGACGAGATCCTGCAGCTCTCACGGCAGGCGATCGTGCCGGCGATGGCGCAGTCGCTGCGCCTGGCGGCGCAGGCGCTGCTGGCGATGGCCGGCGCGCTGGTGCTGATCGCGGCCATCGACGTGCCTTACCAGATCTGGCAGCACGGCCGGCAGCTGCGCATGACGCGCGAGGAAGTGCGCCAGGAACATCGCGAGTCCGAGGGCTCGCCCGAGGTCAAAGGCCGGATCCGCCAGGCCCAGCAGGCGCTGGCGCGCCGCCGCATGATGGCCGAGGTGTCGACCGCGACCGTGGTCGTCACCAACCCGACGCACTACGCCGTGGCATTGCGCTACGACGAACGTCGCGACGGCGCGCCGGTGCTGGTGGCCAAGGGCGCCGACGAGGTCGCGGCCAGGATCCGCGAGATCGCCGCGGACAACGGCGTGCCGCTGGTCTCCGCGCCGCCGCTCGCGCGCGTGCTGTTCCGCAACGTCGACCTCGGAGTGCAGATCCCGGCGGCGCTGTACGTCGCGGTCGCGCAGGTGCTGACCTACGTGCTGCACCTCAAGGCCGCCGCGGGTGCGGGCGCGCCACCGCCACCGCCGCCGGCGATCGACCCCGCGGTCGAGCGGCTGGGTCGCGACGGGAGGCTGGACGCTTAAGCCATGGCGACCGCGACCCCCGCAACCCTGAACGGCGCTGCGTTCCGCTCGATGCTGCTGCGCGGCATCGGCGTGCCGGCCGGCCTGCTGGCGATGCTGGCGATGATCGTCGTGCCGCTGCCGCCGCTGGCGCTCGACATCCTGTTCACGTTCAACATCGCGCTGTCGCTGCTGATCGTCATCGCCGTGTTCTCGATCCGCAAGCCGCTCGACTTCGCGATCTTCCCTTCTGTGCTGCTGATCGCGACCATGTTCCGCCTGGCGCTGAACGTCGCTTCGACGCGCGTGGTGCTGATCAACGGCCACACCGGCTCGGCCGCGGCCGGCCACGTGATCGAGTCCTTCGGCGAGTTCGTGATCGGCGGCGACTACGCCGTCGGCATCATCGTCTTCATCATCCTGA
>JADLDF010000006.1 GCA_020846815.1 Gammaproteobacteria bacterium
CAATCGCTGTCGCTGGTGCTCGGCCCCGAGATCCGCATCAACGCGATCGCGCCGGGCGCGATCCAGACCCGCTGGCTGCAGGGCGGCATGACGCCCGAGCAGTTCCAGCAGTTCCTGGTGGCGGCGGCCGACATGGTGCCTCTGAAGATGGTGCCGACGGCCGAGCAGGTCGCCGAAGCGCTGGTCTGGTTCCTCGAGGGCGCGAGCGTGGTCACGGGCGAGGTGCTCATGGTCGACGCCGGTCTGCACTGCGGCCGCCTGCCGCCCTCTTCGAGCAACAAGAGCACCTGGGACGACATCAAGAAGTGAGCGCGGCGGAGTTGCCGGGCTGAGGCCGGCGCCGCGCAGACCGGCGACGCGGTGCGGCATCGTGCCTGCCGCGGTCCGGAGGACATGAGCGATGACACGTTCCCGCTGCATCGGCCCGCGACGCCCGCTGACGCGGCGTGAGCTGCTCGGCGGCGCCACGGCGCTCGGCGCCGCTGCGACGCTGGGTCCGCTGCAGGCCGCGCGCGCGCAGCACGCTGCGCCCCGCAGCGGCAAGCGGCCGGACGCGCCGACACTGGCGCCACCGCTCGACGCCGACGTGATCGTGATCGGCGCGGGCCTCTCCGGGCTGCATGCCGCGCAGCTGCTCGAGGACGCGGGCCTCGCGGTGGTCGTGCTCGAAGCGGATGTGCGCGTCGGCGGTCGCGTGCGGACTCTCCTCGACCTGCCCGAGCGGCCCGAAGCGGGTGGCTCCGAAGTCGGCGCCTACTATGCGCGCATCCTCGAGCAGATCCGCCGCTTCGGCCTGCGGACCCGGCGGCTCGAGTTCGGCGGCCTCGACTTCGCGCTGCACGTCGACGGCCGGCTGCTGCGCGGGCGCGACTGGCCCGACAGCCCGCTGAACACGATCCCGGGCGCGGCGCATCGCGCGAATCCCGCCTTCCTCGATCTCGCCTACCTGCCGCGGGACACCGGTCTCGCCGAGCTCGACAGCTGGCTCACGGACGCACGCGCCATGCCGGATCCGTCGCTGGCGCAGAAATACCGCGAGCTCGGCGCGAACGCGCAGGCGCTGCGCTACCTGCAGCTCGCCGCGCAGGGCGACGATCTCGCGAACGAATCGTGGCTCTGGAACCTGCGCAGGAAAAAAGGCATCGACTGGGGCCGGCAGACCGGTGGCGGCTTCGTGCAGGTCGTCGGCGGCATGAGCCAGGTGCCGATCGCCATGGCCGCTGCGCTGCAGCGACCACCGGTGCTGGGCGCGGTGGTCACGGCGATCGAAACCCGTGGCGACGACGGGGTCGTCGTGCAGACACGCGGCGGGCGCCGCTGGCGCGCCCGCTTCGCGCTCTGCACCATGCCGCTGACGGTGCTGCGCCGGACGCGGATCACGCCCGCGCTGCCGTCGCTGCAGGCCAAGGCCGTAGCGAGCATCCCCTATGGCCACGGTACCAGCGTGTTCCTGCGGATCCGTGAGCCGTTCTGGGAAGTCGACGGCTTCGGCAGCTCGCTCTGGTCGGACGGCGAGGCCGGCCGGGCCTACGACTGGTCGACGCCGAGCGGCCGCTACGTCTGGTCGCTGTTCGCGGGAATCGCGAACCGGCCGCTGCGCCGGCTCGACGACGCGGCGGCGATGCGCCACGCGACCCGCGTGCTGACTGCGGCCCGGCCGAGCATGAAGGGGCGCGTGGCGGCCTTCGGAGTCATGAACTGGAGCCGGCATCCCTGGTCGCGCGGCACGTTCGCCTATCGCAGCCCCGGACAGATCGCGCGCTACGGCAACGTCGCCGCCGAGCCGCACGGCAACATCCACTTCGCCGGCGAACACACGGCGGTGCTGATGCAGGGCATGGAAGGCGCGATGGAATCGGGCGAGCGCGCGGCACTGCAGATCCTCGCCCGCCAGGGCTGATGCGCCGCGCGCCGCCGGGCTCTCGCAGCAGCAAGTCGCGAAACACTGCAACATCCGATGCGGCACGCGCGCCGCCCGCTTCAGGAGCACGTGGAACGCACCAGCACGAGACCGGCGACGGCCGTGGCGAGCGCGAGGCCGAGCGCGAGACTCGCACCCAACCAGTTGTCGACGAACAGGTCGATGCGCGCCCCTGCCGGATCCGAGCGGCGGTAGACCACCGGCACGGCCCCTCCCGTTGCGAAGCGCGGCGTGCTCGAGCTGAGCTGGCCGCTGAACTCGTGGCGGCTGCCGTCGGCTGCGACGAACGCGACCCGTGGCGTGAACATCCTGCGACCGCCGCCCTGGGGCGACTCGCGCTGCGCGACGACCCGGCCCTCGGCGCGCAGCGCGTCGTCGGCAAGCGCATGGGTCGCGCGCGCCAGCCAAAGGCCAAGCGCGCCCGACACGACGGCCATCGCGAGCAGCACCCAGCCCGCGATGCCGATCACACTGCGCGCGAGCTGCATGGCCGGAGAAACGACGACGGCAACAACCTCGAATACAAGAACGGCAGCGACGCAGGCCGCGACGGAATCATGCAACGAGCATAGTGCCGTGCCGTCGCCGATAAAAACGCCCGGCTGGCCTGCCTCGAGGCAGGCCAGCCGGGCGCATGATCACAGAAACCGCAACGATCAGTCGAAGCGGTAACTCGCGGTCAAGCCGAAGGTCGCTAGGTCGCCCTGCGACACATCCGGCACGAAGCCGGTCGCCAGCGGCTGGTTGAAGCGCGGCTGGAAGATCACCGCCGTCACGTACTTCTCGTCGAAGATGTTGCGGCCCCAGAGCGCGAGCTCCAGGTTGGAGCCGCGACGCACGCCGAGACGGGCGTTGACGATGGTCCGCTCCGGAATGGTCGCGACGTTCCAGGTCATGGTGTAGGCCTTCGAGGTGTAGCTCGCATCTGCCCGGCCGAAGAACGACCAGTCGCCAGTGAGCGGCGCTTCGAACGAACCATAGAGCGAGGCATTCATTTCCGGCGCACGCGGCAACGACTGGCCACCGACATCCGGCTGCACGATGCCGCGGAACAGCAGCGTGTTGCAGAAGCCCGGATTCAGGCCCTGCGCCGTCAGCGCGGCCTGGCCGCCGCAGTAGCGCAGCACGCTCGGCTCGACCGACTGCTGGCCGAACTCGGTCGGCGAGTAGCCATAGGTGGCGCCGACGCGGACCCGCTCGGTCACGGCCCAGTTCACCGCGGCCTCGAAGCCGCGCACGTTCACCTTGCCGAGGTTCTGCACGATGGCCGAGACCGCGGGTGGCGGCGGCGGCCCATTGATCTGCAGGCCCGTGTAGTTGATGTAGAACGCGGTCAGCTCGGTGCCCAGGCGGCGGCCCAGCCACTCGGCCTTCCAGCCGATCTCGTAGGTCTTGTTCTCGGCCGGACCGTAACTCTGCAGGTCGAGCGGCAGGGGCAGGCGCGTCGCGGCATCGATCGTTGGATTGAAGAAGCCGGAGATCACACCCTTGGCCGCCGAGACATAGAGCTTCTGTGCCGGCGCAATCGTGTAGTCGACGTGACCGCGCCAGGTGTTGTACTCGAACTCCTTGCGCTGCAACGACGATGGGCCGACTACCAGGTTGGTCTGCTGGCGATCCTCGGTGTCGTGCCGACCTTCGGCGCCGATCGTCAGGTTGTCGAAGGCGTCGAACTCGAAACTGCCGAAATAGGCGCGCTGGTAGTCGATGCGATCGAGGAAGGAACTGACGAACATGTCGCGCACGTTGGTGCGGACGATGGCTGGGCTGCCGAACGTGAACAGCAACTGGTCGCGGATGCGCTCGTCGGCCGAGAGGCCGGCGCCATCGAGCGACGCGGCGGTGATCGCCTCGGCTTCGTTCTTGTAATAGAACAGGCCGATCGCGCCGCGCAGACGCTTCTCCTGGTCGGATTCGAGACGGAACTCCTGACTGAAGGACTTGACGTCTGCCGGCGGATTGCCGTTGAACTGTGCCACGCGCTGGGTGCGCAACACCGGCGCTGTCAGCCACGCGGTCGTCGCCGGCACACCCATCGCCACCAGCGCATTGACAGCGGACTGGCTGATGATCTGCTGCAGGTCGCCGGCGCCGTTGGCCGCGTAATCGACGAACGCCTCGATGGTCGCGTCGTACTGCGCGGTCTGGCTGATGAAGGTCAGCGATCCGAGCTTGTAGGAGATGTCGAGCGCACCGAGCGTGACCTCGCGATCCACGCCCTCGGCGAGCGGGTTGGAGGTCAGGTTCGAGCGGTACTGGATCTCGCCGCAGGTCGCGGTGAACGCCATCGGGTTCGGACCACAGTTGTTTGCGTCGTAGAACCAGAGGTTGCCGGGGTCGCGATGATCATCGGTGTAGAAGCCGAACAGCTGTACCTTGAGATCGTCGGTGACCTCGAAATCGAGCGAGCCCGAGGCGTTCTTGGTCTCGTAGCCGCCGAGGTTGTCGTTCGGCTCGGCCGTGTTGCGGTAGGTGCCGTCGAAAGTGTTGTAGCTCGCGGCGAACCGGCCGCGGATGCGGTCGGTCAGCGGGCCGGAGACCACGAGCTTGCCCTCGTAGCGCTCGTCGGAGCCGACAGTCGCCTCGACCTTGGAAAAGAACAGTTCGGTGGGCGCCGCAGGCACGAAGTTGATCGCGCCATTGAAGGCATTGCGGCCATAGAGCGCCGACTGCGGCCCCTTGACCACCTCGACACGATCGACGTCGAGGATCTCGAGGTTCGCACCGCTGGTGCTCGAGAGATAGACCCCGCCGTAGAAGATCGCGACATTGCGATCGGGGCTGTTCAGGTTCGTCTGGGAGATGCCGCGGATAACCGGCGTGCCGAGCTGGTTCTGGATCGAGTCGAAATAGGTCAGGCCGGGCGTGAACAGCGCCACGTCGTTCAGATTCTCGATGCCCTTCTGATCGATGTCCTCGGCTGTCAGCGCGGTCACGGCGACCGGCACCTCGAGCAACGTCTCGGCGCGCTTGCGTGCGGTGACGACCACTTCCTCGAGACTGATGGCCTCGCTGGCGGCCGCATCCCCCGCGATCTGGGCCATGGCAGGCGCGGCGATGCCAGCCAATCCGGTAATGCATCCCGTCAGAAACGCAGTGTGTACAGCGCGCAACATCGAATCCCCCGGCTCGTGGATAAACGCCGTTCAGTACACCAGAGTCAGCGACTCTGGGCAATCGCCACGTGAATAATTTCCATGGAACGGCCGCCGGAGCCATTTCCGGACCGATCTGCTCCCGTAGCCTTTGCGGCCGCCAAGGCCTCTTCTCGGTGATGATCCGGCGGACTCGATGTTGCGTTCAAGCAACGCAAAGCGCCGACCGGCGAAGGTGGCGGCTATACCGGCACCGTCGCCGGGTTGTAGCCAAACAGACCGAGCGCCTCGTCCACGGGTACCTCGTGGCGGAAGCTGTCCGGGTCGGACGAATGAAATCGCGGCACCTGCAGTGCGGAGCGTTCGACCACGAAGCGGGCTCGACCGACGCGCGCGCCCTCGTAGCGCGCCAGCGCCTCGGCCACGTCCGCGGCCTGCTGGAACGCGCGGCCAAGCACGACCGCATCTTCGATCGCCATGACCGCACCCTGCCCAAGATAGGGCAGCAGCGGATGCGCCGCGTCGCCGAGCACGGCGGCGCGACCCCGCACCCAGCGCATCAGCGCGCTGCGGGCGCACAGCGCCCACTTGAACAGATCCTTTTCGGGCACGGCGGCGATGATCTGCGTGACCCAGGGATGCCAGTCCTTGAACTCCGCCGCGAGCTCCGCGACCTGTGCGGGGATGCTCCAGCCCTCCTGTTCCCAGCCGGAACGCTCGGCGAAGGCGACGAAGTTCAGCAGCTTGCCGCCCCGCACCGGATAGCGGTTGATCATGTGGCCGGGGCCGATCCAGACCTGACCGGGGGGATCGAGCGCCTCCGGCGGGACGAGCTCCATCGGCACGAGACCGCGCCAGGCGACGAAACCGGTGAAGCGCACTTCCTCGGCACCGAACAGCGTGGAGCGCACCCGCGAGCGCACACCGTCGGCGCCGATCACGGCCTCGGCACGCTTCCATTCGCCATTGTCGAAACGCACCGACACACCCGAGCCGTCCTGCTGCAGATCGGCGAAGCGGTGCGCGGTCACGATGGCCGCGGGGTCGTTGGCGAGCACGGCATCGGCGAGCACGCGGTGCAGGTCGGCGCGGTGCACCACGTAATAGCGCTCGCCGTAGGTGTCCTCGAGGCGCTCGCCGCGCGGCACCTTGGCGAGCACGCGGCCGGTCTTGAAATGGCGTACGCACTGTTCGTCGGGCGCATAGGCGACGTCGCGGAACTCGTCGAACACTCCGAGGGACTTCAGCCCCAGCGCGCCGTTGGGACTGATCGAGAGCCCGGCACCGACCTCGCCGAGCACGGGGGACTGCTCATAGACACGCACCTGCACGCCGGCCCGCTGCAGCGCGAGCGCAGCCGCGAGGCCGCCGATGCCGGCGCCGATGACTATGACCGCTGAGGACTCCATGACGACTCCAGGGCACACGCTGCCGTCGCGTCGGCCGAGACGCGTCGAGGGAGGGTCCCCCGGGCCGGAATACGGGAACATTGGGGAAAACCGCAGCAGGCCGGCCGCGAGCTGCATCTCACCACGAGGTGGAGGCGGGCGCCGCCGGCGGTTTCACGTAATTGGTGTGCCGCCCGCGGCGCTGCGCGCATGACACGCCTACCGCGGCAAGGGGATCCGCCGCTCTGGTGCAAGAACTACTGAATCCGGCGACCAGCCGCGCCCACCTGCGGCGTCGAGGCGATCCACGTCACCGAGACGGGCATCGTAACCTCGCTGTATGCGTGTACAGCCCGGCCTCGGAGCGTGGCGAGCCGGATCCAATCCCTGCAACCGCCGCGGCACCCGCCAGCGCCAGGGTGTGCAACCTCACGCGCGTCGCACACCGTGGTCGCGACACCGCGCCAGACGCGGGTTGCGACCCCCGGGGGCGCAAAGTAGTCTCGCGCCAGCTCACGCACAGGCGGCCTCATGAACCTGCTCGAACTCGTCCAGGCGCAGCTCCCCGAAGAACGTCTCGACCGGCTCGCGTCGATCGTGTCCGAAAGCGGCACGGCCACGCGCAAGGCGGTCGGCGCCGCCGCGCTGCCGGCGGTGCTCGCGGGGCTGTCGGGCGAATTCGCCGGCGAGGCGGGCGCCGCGCGCCTGCTCGAGCTCATGCGCGCGGGCGGCCACGACGGCTCGCTGCTCGCGAACCTCGATGGCGCGCTGAGCGGCGGCGCGCACACCGAGGCACTGCTGAACCTCGGCAAGGGCCAGCTCGGTGCGATCCTCGGTGACCGCATCGATGCGGTCACCGACCTCATGGCCGCCGACACCGGAATACGCCGCAGCTCCGCGGGCGCGCTGCTCGGCCTGCTGGTGCCGATCGTGCTGGCGGTACTGGGCCGCCAGCTGCACCAGACCGGCGGGGCTTCGCGGCTCGCGGCCTTGCTCGCCGGCGCGCGCCCCGCGATCGCCCCGCTCGCGGCCTCCGGCCTCCCGGCCGCGCTCGGCATCGCCGATCTCGCCGCCCCGGTACCCGCCGCCGACGCACCCGCACCGCGCGGTGCGATCTGGTCGTGGCTCATCGTCCCCGCCTGCGCGCTGGCGATGTTCTTCGCGCTGCGCAGCTGCCAGCAGAATTCGATGCGCGACGCCACCGCCTCACCGGCACC
>JADLDF010000007.1 GCA_020846815.1 Gammaproteobacteria bacterium
CAGACCCCGACGTTCCAACCGACTCTGATTAGCGCTCGCGTAGCAACGCTCATCGGCTGCTGACAGCGATCGACCGGACTTTTTCTTGACGACCTGTTGAAGCCCCGCAATGCGGGGCTTTTTTTCGCGTGCATCGGGGCGGTCCGCGATGGCGGACACACCCCGTGCCCACCGGCTTCAGGCGGCGCAATCCCGGTTCCTTTCGGTTTCCTCGTCCTCGTCGAGGTCCGCGTCGTCGTCCTCGTCGCCCGGACCGAGCGCCGCTTCGAGCTCGCGGCGTCGCTCGGCGATCTCGAGGCCGAGCGCGACCAGATCGAGGTCGCTGCGCTTCAGTTGCGGAGACATCTCGCTCTCCTCCTACCTGACGTGATGCCGCACGTACTCGCAGAGCACGTGCACCAGCGCATCGAAATTCTCCGCCGCGGGATCGGAATCCTCGATCCGCGCCACCAGATCCTTGACGGACTGATGCTCGAGCTGACTTCGGCGTGGTCCTTCTTGAGCAGATGCAGGGCATCTGGCGCAGCCTTCGACTTGCGGGCCATGGACGGATCCTCCGGATGGGAACGGACGATGGAACCTGGGCGGGGCAGTGTTCCAGAGCCCGTCCGCGCCGGAGACGCGGCGGCCACGCGAGCGGACGTGGGACTGCGCCGACAGCGGCGCCCGCGCCCGGCCCGCGCGCCGGCCTACTTCTTCTTCCAGCGGCTGTTGCGGTCGAGCAGGTCCTTCATGTCGCGCGTCGTCTGCGGCAGCTTCGCGGCCGGCAGGTCGAGGTGGTTCAGCGGCACTTCCTGCACGTACTGGTCGAAGACCGGCGCGACCACTTCGAGCAGATAACGCGGGATCGTGCGGCCCTTGCGGAACGCCGCGATCGAGATTTCGGCCTCGACGATGCTCTTGTCGTTGCTCGGATCCTCGGCCAGCACCTTGCCGCGCGGGTCGACGATCAGCGAGCCGCCGCCGAGGCTCGCTGGCACGCCCGAATCCGCCGGAAACGTGATGTTGGACATCGCCGAATGGACGTTGTTGTAGAGCGCGATCGCCTGCACGTCGACCTTGGAGAACAGCGTCGCCGTGCGCAGCATGATCTCGACGCCGCGCATCGCATAGGCGGCGAACACGAACGGGTCGAGCTGCGCCGTGCTCACGGCGATGTTGCCGTACTCGGTCATCAGCACCGGGAACTCCTCCTCGATGCCGTACTTCGCACGGAAGCGGTCGCGGACGTTCTCGACCGTGGTCGTCGGGATCTCGTCGTCGTTCAGGCGGATGACGTTGCGCGACTTCCAGTAGACGTGCTTCACCTTGCCGTTGCGGCCGGTCACCGGACTGAGGCTGAGGATGTGCCCCGGCCACTCGGGGTCGGTCGCGTAGCTGCCGAAGATCACGTAGGTGTCGCAGGCCTTGGCGAGCTCGCCGATGCGCTCGGTCTCGGATCCCGGCACCTGGATCGTGAACTTGAGCTTCTCCTCGCGCGTACCCGACGAATAGCCGGTCAGCGGGAACTCGTTGAACAGGATGAATCCGGCCTCCTGCCGCTGCTGCAGGCCTTCTTGATCCAGGACGCCATGCGCTCGACGTTGGTCGCAAGGCCTTCGCGGATCGTCGGCGCCTTCTGCAGGTTCAGCGGCGCGTGCTGCACGACCTTGACCACGACGACGTCCTTCTCGAGCGGCACGGCCGGATAGCTGCCGTCCGGCCGCACCAGCAGCGGCGGGCTGGCGGCCGCGCTCACCAAGGACGCCAGGGCGAGAACGGTCGCGCCGAGCGCCGTCGTCAGTCTCGATCGCAGCATGTTTCGAGACCTCGTCATTCTTCTGGGGCGCACCATCTTGCCACGGCGCCACGTGCAGCTGTCGGAATCGGCCTGCGGCGCGTCGGGCCATTGCCGCACTGCGCCTCGCGGCTCCCCGGAGCATGGTCGTGGAGATGTACGTCAGCGCGACAGGCACGGCCGTTCCCGCCCGCCGCTACACCAAGCGCGACTGCTGGGACGCCTTCGCCGGCTCCGACTGGTACGCGCGCCTCGAACCTCGTTCGCATGCGATCGCCCGCGCCGTGCCCGACCGCGACAACGGCATCGAATCGCGGCATCTCGCGCTCGAGACGCTCGACGCAGGCTTGCCTCGCCGTGCCGTCGCGTGCCGCCCGCGACGCTTCTTCGGCTTCGGCGCCGATGAGCCTCTCGCCGCAGCCAAACCCTTCGTTTCGGCCAGGCCCTTCACCAAAGGTGAGCCCTGCGCCGCAGCTGAAGCCTGCGCCGCGACTGAACCCTTCGCCCGCAGCCGACCCTTCGCCGCACCTGAGGAGGACCTCATGAGCACGCTCGAAACCCTCCAGGACCTCTTGATGCACGACCATCAGCTGACGCCTGAACAGGTCACGGCGGAAGCGCGGCTGCCGGATCTCGGCATCGACTCGCTGGCGCTCGTGGAGCTGATGTTCCAGGTCGAGGACCGCATCGGCATCGAGGTACCGCTCGAGGATCCCGATGCGCTGCAGACGCTCGGCGACGTCGCCCGCTACGTCGACACGCTGATCGCCCGCGGCCGGTCACATGACGGTGCCGGAGCACGTGGCGCGGCCGCCATCGCGTCGCGATCACCGGGCTCGGCGTGGTCGCGCCACCGGGTGCGACGCCCGAAGAAGCGTTCGCGAACGTCGCCGCGGGCCGCTCGTCCATCGGTCTGCTCAGCGCGTCCTGGGCCAGCGGCCTGCTGTCGCCGATCGCAGCGGTCGCGCCATTCAGCGGCGATGCACGGCGTGCGCCCGCGCAGCTGCGCATGCTCGACCGGGTCACGCAGCTCGCGCTCGCCGCGGCCGCTCAGGCGCTGCGCGAGGCGCACTTCGAACCGGAGCGTGAACGGCCGCAGCGATGCAGGCCGCGCTCGACGACGCGGCGCTCGCGCCCGCGGCCATCGACTACGTCAACGCGCACGGCACCGGCACTGCGCAGAACGACGCCGTCGAAACCGCGGCGCTGAAGGCGGTGTTCGGCCCGCGTGCCCGCGAGCTGCCCGTCAGCCCCACCAAGGCCGTGCACGGCCATCTGCTCGGCGGCGCCGGCGCGCTGGAGTTCGTGCTGAACCTGCTGGCGCTGCGCCACGACACGGTGCCGCGATGCTAGGATCCGGACTCGCGCCCAGCCTGCACCGGGCGCCGCAACCCGATTCGCACGAGGCCCGATGCATGGATCCGAAGCTGCACGCGGCGATCGAAGCCCTCCACGACCCGGCCGGCTGGGTGCACCTCGCCACCATCGGCCACGACGGCGGCCCGCACGTGACGCCGATGATGATGGGCCTGACCGATGAGTACCTGCTGTTCAGCCTCACCGGCAAGCAGAAGGTGCGCAACCTGGAGCGCGATCCGCGCGCCTGCGTCGCGATCTCCAAGCCCGTGACCATGGCGCACGTCATCGTCTGGGGCCGGATCGAGATCCGCGTCGACGACGCCGCGCAGCAGCTCTGGAACGCGATGATCACCCGCGCCTTCGGCCCCGACGGCCTCGGCAAGCGCACGCGCGCGCTGTCGCGCGACGGCACCATGCTCGGCGTGATGACGCCGCAGCGCCATCGCATCTACGGATTATAAATCGGATCTATTTTCCGAGGAACACGAACGCCGGCGCGATCTCCTCCGGCTGCGCCGGGCGCTTCATCGGCACGCTCGAGCCGAATCTGGTCACGTCCTCGGCCTGTTTGTCCGACGGATTCAGCGGCGTCCACACCGGCCCCGGTGTGCGACCGCGTTGACGCGGATGCCGCGCGGCACGAGGTGCGCCGCCAGCGACTTGGTGAAGGCGTGGATGCCGCCCTTGGTCATGGAATAGTCGAGCAGCTCCTTGCTGCCCTCGAACCCGGTCACCGAGCCGCAGTTGACGATCGCGCCGCCGTGCGAGAGCCGTGGCACGGCCGCCTGCGCCATGAAGAAATATCCATAGAGGTTCGTCTTCAGGGTCTGGTCGAAGTGCTCGACCGTCAGCTCCTCGAAGCGGCTCTCGTGCACCTGGAACGCGGCGTTGTTGACCAGGGTGTCGAGCTTCCCGAAAGCCTGCGCGACCCGCTCCACGGCGTCGAGGCAGAACTCGCGGTCGCGCACGTCGCCCGAGATCGTGATCGCACGCCGGCCCTCGCGCTCGACCGCCTCGCGCGTGACCGCCGCGTCGTCGTGCTCGTTGAGGTAGAGCAGCGCGACGCCCGCGCCCGCACCTGTGCCCGGGCATGGCATGCAGTCTCCGCAACGCACGCCCGCCTGCCCGCACGACATCGGTCCGTCCTGGTCCGAACCTCCATCTGCATCCGGCGCGCAGTCCTCAGGCCGACATCCGCCTGTCGCGCGGCGCGCCGGCCAGCGGCCGCCAAGTGGCGCCGTCCGGTTCTCCCGCGCCGGCTGCGAGAGTACGCTAGAGCGGTTCTGGCGCAACGCCGAGAGGGGGGTCCTCCATGTTTGCCCGATTCTTCCGCCACGCCGCACTGGCGACGCTCGCCTCCACCCTGCCCGTGCTCGCGGCCGCGGCCGGATCCGCAGCGCCCACAACCACGGCCGCGGGCGCAGCCTCGGCCGCAGCAGCATCCCCGGCATCCACCGCCGCACCGGCGGCCGCGCTGGTCTCGTCCGCCGATCACAAGGCACAGAGTCCCGAGATCGCGATCGGCCCCGACGATTCGGTCAACATGATCTGGATCGACGAGGACACCGCGCCCAAGCAGCACGACCCGGCGCACGGCCACTCACACATGGCGGCGACCAACCTGTTCTTCGCGCGCTCCACCGACGGCGGCCGCAGTTTCGGTGCGCCGGTCGCGGTGAACCCGCAGCCCGGCGAGGTCTGGGGCTTCTCGGTCAGCAAGCCGCGCATCG
>JADLDF010000008.1 GCA_020846815.1 Gammaproteobacteria bacterium
CTGGCCGAACGTGGAGTTTTGTGAAATGTGAAGTGGCGCCCTGCGGCGCCGAGCCCTCCCGGCCTTCGGACCGGGAGGGGCTCCACATAGTTTTTCGCTAGAGCCGGCGCAGCCAGCCGACGAGGTCGGTGCCGGCGAGCAGCAGTCGCCCGCCGGGCGGTGGCGCGATCGCGTCGGGAAACACCTGGGCGAGTGCCTGGCGCTTGAGGTCGAGATCAGCCCGGGCGTAGCGCATCGTGGTGTTGAGTCCGGCATGGCCGAGCCACTGGCTGATGGTGGCGAAGTCGACACCGGACTTGAGCAGCGCGATCGCGGTGCTGTGGCGGATCGAGTGTGGATGCAGGCGTTTGCCTTTAAGGGTCGGCGCGACGCGTGAGGCCTGCTTGACGTACTGGCGCAGCAGGTAGCGCACACCGTAGCGGGTCAGCGGTCGGCCGCGGGCGTTGGTGAACACCCTCAGCGTCTCGCCCTCGCGCGGGGCGCGATGCTCGGCGATCAGATCCCGCAGCAATCGTACCGTCGCCGGCCAAAGCGGGCAGATACGCGCCTTGCTGCCCTTGCCGAGCAGGCGTACCTGGGGCGGCGCCTCGAAGCGGATGTCTTCGACGCACAGATCGAGCGCCTCCTGCACGCGGGCGCCGGTATTGAACATGAACGCGAAGAGCGCGTAGTCGCGTCGGCCGAGGGCAGTGCGCCGATCGATGCACTTCAGCAAGGCATCGAGCTCGGTGCGGTCGAAATACTCGATCGGCGCCTCGAGGCGGCCGCGCTTGAACGGCAGGCCGATGACCCGCTGCAGGGTGCCCAGCTGCTCCGGGCGATCGGCGGCGAGGAAACGGGCGAACACGTGGATCGCACCGAGGCGGGTGTTGCGCGTGGCGACGCCGTTGTGGCGTTCGGCCTCGAGCGAGGCGAGAAAGCGCGTCACGCGTTCGGCGGTGAGGTCGGAGACGTCGAGCCGATCGACGGGACGGCGCGCCTCGCGGGCGAGGAAACGCAGCAGGAGCAGCAGCGCGTCGCGGTAGCTGCGGACCGTGTGCGGGCTCAAGCCCCGTTGCACGGGCAGGAACTCCTCGAAGAAGCGGACGAGATCACGGCCGAGCGCCGTGGGTGCTGAGCGCGTCATGGCGTACCTCCTTCGATCAGATCGCTGCAGCTGCGGGCGAAACGCTCGCTGGCAAGCGCGACGACGGCAGGCATGTAACGCAGGTAGTAGGCGGTCGAGGCGATCGAGACGTGGCCCATGTACATCGCGAGCTTCGGCAGCTCGGACTGCACGTCGGCGCCGGCCTCGTACCAGCGGCGCAGGGCGGCGACCGCAAAGCCGTGGCGGAAGTCGTGCACGCGCGCGAGTCGCGATGCGGCGTTCCAGATGCCCGAGCGGAGCATCAGGGCCTTGACTGCGTTGCTCAGGCCGTCCGGGGTGTAGGCACGCGTCGCACAGCTCCACAGTAGCGGCATCGCACCGCCTCGCTGCGGGACGACGGCGCGGCGTGCCTGCAGGTAACGTCGCAGCTCGCGGGTGGTGCTCGTCGAGAGCGGTACCCAGCGGGACTTGTGGAACTTCGAGGCACGGATGCGCAGCACGCCGGAAGCCGGCTCGACATCCTCGAGTCGCAGCCGCGCGACCTCGCCGCGGCGCAGCCCGGCGGTGTACATCAAGAGGATCGCGAGCCGCAGTGCTGGGCGCCGCAGGGGCCGCGCGCCGCATGCGCCGGAGGTCTCGAGGAAGCGCAGCAGCTGCGCGACCTGGCCCTCCTCGACCGGGGACGGCAATGGATACGGGCGCCGGCGCTCGAAGGTCGCGCGGTCGGGCAGGAAGCATGCCGGGTCGCGCCGGCGGCGATAACGGCAAAAGCGGAAGACCATCATCGCGTAGTCCCGGCGGGTGTTGGCTGAGCAGTGATCGAACTCGGCGCGCCAGCGCTCAAAGCTCGTGGCGTCGAGGTCCGCACGCCGCAACCGAACGAGACTGGCGCGCAGGGTGCGCAGCACCCGCTCTTCGCCGTCATAGGCACGGCCGAGCGCCCTGCGGCTCGCGAGATAGGTCTCGAGCGCGGCGTCCCAGGACGCCAGAGACGTGGCGTTACGCATGGCAACCTCCCGCCCCGGCGGGCACCTCGAGCGCAACGCCGCGCAGCATCGCGACGTCGAGGCGCAGGTACGCGGAGGTGCCGTAGAAGCTGCGATGGCCGAGCACATCGCCGATCGCCTTGATACCAACGCCGCGACTGAGCAGGCGCATCGCAAGCGTGTGGCGTAGCCGATAGACGTGCTTGCCGCAGTCCGGGAGCCCCGCCTCGCGCATGCGCTTGCGGAAGAGGTCGCTGACCGCGGTGCGGTCGATGGGACCGGCCGGACAGCGCGCCCGCAGGAATAGCGGATCGGTGGCGGCGGCTCCGCGCCGATCGCGAGCGACATAGCGACGCAGGAGCCGCACGGTGCGTGCGTCGAGTGGCAGGAGCAGCGTCGAGCCGGTCTTGCGTTGCACGACACGCAGGACCTGCTGCACCTCGTCGATCGCGTCAAGGCGCAGGCCGACCACATCGCAGGGTCGCAGACCGTAGTAGGCGATCAGGTGAAGGATGCAGAGGTCGCGCCGCCCGAGCGCGGTCCGCTGGTCGATGGAGGCGAGCAGCCGGGTCACGGTCGACCAGGGCAGCGCCTGCGGCGGTAGCTCGCCGCGATAGGTCCGGGGCGTATCCACGGCGTCGAGCCGCTGTGCCACGAGGCCGTGATCGTGGGCGTAGCGCAGGAACGCGCGCACCTGCGCCACCTCGTGCTGCAGCGAGTGGCGGGAGACCGCCCGGCCGCGCCGCTCGACAAACCGCTCGACGTCGTCGCGGCCGAGCTCTTGCAGCGTGCCGCCGGGCGGCACTCCCTCGGTCAGCAGGCGCCGGACCGTGATGCCGTGATGGCACCGGGCCGATGCGGAGAGACCGCGAACGTCGTGCAGGTACCGCTCGTAGCGCTCCCATAGCACCACGTGCGGCGGCGGTGGCAGGGTAATCAGGCGGCCCTGCTGCGCGAGGAACCGCGTGTAGGCCCTGGCGGTCGCGGCGAAGCCGTTGCGCCGGCCGCACGGATGGCGTTCCCGCCCGAACGCGGCGGTGACCGCCGCGGCGTTGTGCGTCGTGAACGGTGCGCCGCCCAGCCTCGGTGCGACGTACGTCAGCCGCCGCACGTGCAGGTCTACGACGAAGTCGGTGTATCGCTGGTCATGTAACCAGCCCACGAAGGCGGCCGCCTCGGCTGCCATCGTCGAGGCAGCTAACTGGCGACGGGTACTGGGCCTCAGATCGACGTCCATGATGGCTCTCCACGGAAGGGAATGGAGAGCCGGACGCTACGCAGGACGGAAAAAACTATGTGGAGTAGAAAGGGCCGATAGCAGCGCCGCAAGCGATGCCGCCATCCGCACTCCACATACTAGATAACTCCACGTTCTGCAAG
>JADLDF010000009.1 GCA_020846815.1 Gammaproteobacteria bacterium
ACGCCTTCGAGCACCGTCACCTTGTGCGCGGGCAGCGGCAGACGATCGAGCTCGACGTCGAGCGCGGCGCGCGCCTGCGCGCCGGCCTGATTGCCGTCGGTGCCCGGCATCATCACGGGCCCCGCGACCCAGCCGGCGGTGACGACCACCGGCGGCGGATAGACGTGGACGACCTGCATCGTGCCCTTCATCGCGCTCTTCAATGACCCGGCAGTCTTGAGGATGTCGGCGTCGAGACGCACGGGCTTGGCGTGCTGGTGCAGCGGATCGACCGCGGCCATGACCGTCGGGCGATGGTAGGGCCGCGGCGTCTTGACGATCAGTACCGGGCAGGGCGCGAGACGCAGCAGCTCCCAGTCGGTGTAGCTGAGCATCCAGCCGGCGACGTGGCGGCCCGCATGGCGCTCTGCGACGATCAGATCGACTTTGCGCTTGATGCCGCGACGCACGATAGCCTCGGCAGGCGGATGATCCCACTCGGCCGCGACGCTGACGTGGATGCGATGGCGGCGCAGGCGGGCGGCGATCGTCTCGAGACGCGTGACCGTGCGCTCGACCTGCTCACGCTCGTAGTCGCGCAGGTCGATCGCCTGCGCCTGCAGCGCATCGACCATGATGGTCTGCGACAGGCTGTGGAAGAGTTCGAGCTCGGCATCGTAGGCTTTGGCGAGCTGCGCGGCCTTGCGCACGGCGGGCAGCGCGCGTGCGCCGGGGTCCTTGATGGCCACCAGGATGCGCTTGACGTTCTGCATGTCGGGATCCCCCTCGCTGGCGTTCGATTGTCGTGGCGGGCCGCGAAGACCTGCATCCGTATCACTGCGTAGAACGCAGACCGGTCACGCTGCTGCGGCCGCCGCCTCTTGCCGCGTGGCCGACATGGCGCGGGACCCGGTGTTCCGCTAGCATCGTCGGCTCGCGATCACTGGAGAACATCATGACACAGGCCGCCACGCCGCTCGAACCGGCGCGCGATCCCGCGCGCATCCTCTCAGGCATCCTCGAAGCCGACGAGCTTTCGCTCGACGAGCAGGAGCGCCGCTTCGCCTCGAGCGACGTCTACGTGGCCGGTGTCATGGCCGATGCGGTACTGCGGCCGCGCGATCGCGAACGGCTGGCGCGCGCCGTGGGCGCAGCCACGGCAGCGGGCTACGCGCTCTGCGCGCGTGGCGGCGGCATGTCCTACACCGGCGGCTACGTGCCCGAGCGCGCCGGCACGCTGATCGTCGACACCTCGCGCCTGGATCGCATCGTCGAGATCAGCGCCGACGACCTGTACATCACGGTCGAGGCCGGCGTGACCTGGCAGCGCATCCACGAGGCGCTGAAGCCGCTCGGCCTGCGGCTGCCGTTCTTCGGCACGTTCTCGGGTGCGCGGGCCACGGTCGGCGGTGGCCTGTCCAACGGCGCACTGTTCTTCGGCACGGCGCGCTTCGGCACGGCCGCCGACTGCGTGCTCGGCCTCGAGGTCGCGCTCGCCGACGGCACGCTGCTGCGCACCGGGCAGGCAGGCTTCCGCAACGTCGCCAAGCCGTTCTACCGCACCTATGGTCCCGACCTCACGGGCATCTTCTGCCACGACGGCGGCGCGCTCGGCATCAAGACGCAGGCGACCTTCCGGCTGATCCGCGCGCCCGCGCACAGCGGCTATGCCTCGTTCATCTTCACGGCACCGAGCTTCGTCGAGGGCATGAAGGCGGTCGGCCGCGCGCTCTCCGAGGTCGCGCGCACCGGCGCCGCCGAGGAAGCCTATGTGTTCGACCCCGAGACCACGCGCAAGAACCTCGAGTCTCACGACCTGCTCAAGGACGTGAAGACGCTGGCGAACGTCGTGCGCCAGGGCTCGTCGCTGTTCAAGGGGCTGCGCGACGGCGCGCAGCTCATCGCCGCGGGCCGCGACTTCATGCCGGCCGATGCCTTTTCGCTGCACGTGGTCTGCACCGGGCGCACGCAGGCCGCGCTCGACGCGGAGCTGGCCGCCTGCCGCGAGGCCTGCGAGCGTCTCGGTGGCAAGGAAATCCCGAACTCCATTCCCAAGGCCGTGCGGGCCAGCCTGTTCCCGCCGCCCAACGACGTGCTCGGCCCGAAGGGCGACCGCTGGGCCGCGCTCAACGCGAAAGTGGCGCACAGCGATGCGGCGCGCATCATCGAGGCGAGCGCCGCGGCGCTGCGGCCCTACGAGGCGGAGATGCGCGAAAAGGGCGTCTGGATGAGCCACCTGCTGATCGCCATCGGCTCGAGTGCCTTCAGCTTCGAGCCGGTGTTCCACTGGTTCGACGAGTGGCTGCCGATGCACGAGCGCATGCCCGCGCAGGAAGTGCTCGCGAAGCTCGAGCGGCCGGCGCCCAATCCGGCGGCACGCGAGCTGGTGCAGCGGTTGCGCGGGGTGCTGGTCGCGCTGTTCTCCGAGCTCGGCGCGTCCTCGAACCAGATCGGCAAGACCTATCCGTACATGCAGTCGCTGGAACCGCGCACGGCGCAGTTCATCACGGGGCTGAAGGATCTGGTGGATTCCCGCCGGCTCATGAATCCCGGCGGGCTGGGGCTGCGCTGACGCGCGGCCCTCAGGCTTCGGCGGCGACGAACCGCGAGGTCGCTTCGCCGGCGACCTGGCCCTGGCGACCGTAGACGCGCGGGCCGGGGCGCTGGCCGGTCAGCACCTCCAGCATGCCCTCGACACGCTTCATGCGCGCGCTGACCAGCGCGCCGTTGCGGTCGTTGAGCTCGCGGCAGCGGCGTGCACCTTCGGCACAGGCCTGCCAGCGGGTGCGCAGCCGGTCGCCGACGTCGCAGCCGCGCAGCACGGCGTCGAGTCCCGCGTTGTCGGGGCTCTGGCCGAGCATGCGCAGCAGGCCGCGGCGCTCGTCCTGGATCCGCAGCAGCTCGCCGATGCGCAGCTGGCGGGCGTTGCAGGCCTCTTCGAGTGCCTCGGCACTGTCGTTGCGCACGAGCTGCTCGTGCTCGCGGTTCAGCAGGGTCTCGAGATCGGCGAGCGCTCGGCTCTCGGCATCGATCAGCGCAGCGAGCTGCTCGCGTATCAGGTTCGGGTCCACGGCGTCACTTCTTCTCGGCGCCGCCGGCCTGCGACAGCTCGTAGTCCATGCGGACGAGCTTGTCCGCGATCCGGTGCGCATCGACCTGGTAGCGGCCCTGCTCGATCGCGAGCGAAGTCGCGGCGACTTTGGCCTCGTCGACGACGGGCAGGGCCGCGATCGTCTTCTCGAGCGTCGCGAGCTGGCGCGCGCCATCGGTGATGCTGACGTCGGCCTGGCCGGCGGCGGCGCCGGCCTGATCCTCGCCGCCCGCCACTTCGCGCGTGCGCGACACCGGCTGGCCGCTGCTGACGCCGACGGGGCGCACATCCACGCCGTTGATCTTGGTGTTCATGGTCTGAACCTCTACCTGCTGACAGGCTATCGGCCGTTCCTGGAAGAACCTTAGCGCCGTGGCCGAAAACTTTTGCGCGGCCTCACGGGTCCACCCGGACTCTGCCCGAGCTATCGGCCCGTCCCTCGACGATCTTGAGCGAATTCACGTTCTGCACCCGTATAGGCGCGCCAGGGGCCGCATCGGCCAGGGCGCGGCCCG
>JADLDF010000010.1 GCA_020846815.1 Gammaproteobacteria bacterium
CCAGGGCACCGGAACGGTACGGACCGGCATGATCCAGATAGACCGACTCCGGCAAGCCGTTCGGCGGAGCACGCAACCGGTTCTCGATCACGCGGCGTCCCCAGGCGTCCGGTGTCGCATCGCGCAGTGCGCCGAACAGTGTGAGCCCGGCGGGAGGCAGCAGCTCCGCACCGCCTCGCCCCTGGCTCAGAGGCAGTGCGATGGGATCCACGGGCAAAGCACCTGGCCGATCCAGATAGCGCAGGCCATAGGCGAAGCGCGATGCCGTGACTGCGGTTCCCTGCTCCACCATGGTGAGACGGCCTGCCGGTACGGCATCGGTATCGCCCGGCAGATGGATGAAAACGATGCGATCAGGCACGCGTCAGAAATCCAGATCGGCAGCCGTACGCTTGTGGCGTACCCGCTTGATGCGGGTTTCGTTCAGGAGCGCGGCCGCGGCCGGGTCGTCCAGCGCGTTCAGGAGCCGGAGCATTCCCAGTGATTCGAACACGGAAAGCCAGACACCGAGCGACACCGAGACGCCTCCTTTTTCGATTCGCTTGAGCGTCGCCGTTCCGACGCGAGCGCGCTCCGCCAGCTCCGCCAGCGTCCATCGGCGGGCCAGGCGGCCTTGGCGAACCAGGGACGCCAGATGGCGGGCGGTCTCGTCGGCGGAGGGAGTGATGAAATTTTTGGCCCGGCGCTTCATGGATCATTAATGATCTTTTATATATTTAAAAGATCAGATACGACCCTTTTACACTTGATGCTCGCGTCGGTCAAGGCAACCGATCACGCCGCTGCACAGGCGCGACTGCCCGCCTGTCGAGCACGCGCGAAGGATTCCGCGGGTCTCCTCGGTCGATGACGGACAAACGGCGCTTCAGTGCCCGGCGGAGCCGATTGCAAGCTGCTCACGGCCCGAATCTCCGGCTGATGCGCCTGTCAGGCCGCCAATCTCAGCTCCGGTCGCAGACCCGCCCGAGCCGCCAGCGTCAGCAGCATGTCGAGGCTGAAGTCCTGCCACTTGCCCTTGGTCAATCGCGATACGCGCGGCTGGGTGATGCCCAATCGCCTGGCTGCTTCGGCCTGCGTTCAGCCCTGCGCCTTCAGATGCTGCTCCATGCGGATCATCACCTCGGCCCGCAGCGCCATGACCCGGGCTTCTGCCGGGTCGAAACCCAGATCAACAAAGACGTTGCCACTACCTTTGATGCGGCGGGCATCCGAGAGACGCGAATCGGTCTTTCTCTTCATGACTTGTCTCCGATCATCCTGGGCTCGGAAGACCTGACGCGCCAGGTCATCGACACCGAGGCCACGGCGCCGGTCAATCGGGCGTTCCCATACTGCCCGGGTCGGTCACGAACCCGATTCGCGTCAGGCCTTGCCGTGCCAGCATCGAGAGCGTGCGTGCCATTTCACCATAGGGCACGGCCGCATCGCCCTTCAGGTGGATTTCGGTTTCCGGCGCACCGGCTGCAAGCTGCGCCGCACGCCGTTCCAGCTCTTGCGGAACGATCGGCTCGCCATTCCAGTACAGGCGTCCGTCGCGCTGCACGGCGATCTCGACGTGCTCGGTCCGCGCGACGTTGGGGCGGCTGCTCGCGCGCGGCAGCTCGAGCTTGACCGCATGGGTGAGCAGCGGCGCGGTGATGATGAACACCACCAGCAACACCAGCATCACATCGACCAGCGGGATCACGTTGATCTCGGCCATCGGCCGTCCGCCTGCGCCTGCGCCGAGCGTGCCGAGTCCCATCATGCGGCTCCGGCGATGCGCAGCGCCGGAATGCGCCCGCCGCGTGACAGCGGGGCGCCGGTGACGGCGAGCGTGAGCAGGTCGTGCCCGAAGGCATCGAGCCGCCCCAGGACGACGCGATTGCGCCGCACCAACGCGTTGTAGCCGAGCACTGCCGGAATGGCGACGGCGAGCCCGATGGCCGTCATGATCAGCGCCTCGCCGACGGGACCAGCGACCTTGTCGAGCGTGCCCTGGCCGGACAGGCCAATGGCGATCAGTGCGTGGTAGATGCCCCAGACGGTGCCGAACAGGCCGACGAACGGCGCCGTCGAGCCGACCGAGGCGAGCACGGTGAGGCCGCGCTCGAGACGCTCGGCCTCCTCTTCTATGCCCTGGCGCAGGATGCGGGTCAGGAACTCGGACAACCCACCGGCGGCATCCAGGTGGCCGGCGCCGTAGGCCGAGTAGTGCCGGGTCGAATCGAGCGCCAGGCGGGCGAGACGCGCGCAGGGGTCGCCGGGCTCTGCCGGCAGTTGGTCGGTCGCCTCGGCGAACGAGCGCGCACGCCGGAAGCGGGCGAGGAATGCGGCACTGCGCCGCCTGAGCAGCCATTGTCCGATCAGGCGATCGACGATGATTCCCCAGCTGACCACGGAAGCGAGCAGCATGGCCGCGAGGATGCAGCGCGCGAGTATGTCGGCCTGGGCGAGGAAATGGGTGAAGCCGAGATCGTGTCCGTTCATGGGAGCACTCACATTTCGAAGAGGATGGGAACCTGGACCCAGGCGTTGATGGGCTCCTCGCCGCGGCGTGCGGGTACGAAGCGCCAGCCGACGACGGCTTCACGGGCGGCGAGGTCGAGCCTCTCGAAGCCGGAGGAGTCCTTGATCTCGATGCGCTCGGCTCGCCCGTCCGCGGACACGAAGACGCGCAGCAGCACGCGGCCCGTCTCGCCGAGGCGACGGGACATCGGCGGATACTGCGGCGGGGGGTTGTCGAGATAGTCGGCGGTGAAGTCCGGTGGTATCACGGGCGGCGGTGGCGCGACCACTGCCGCGGGCGGATCGAGAGCCGCCGGCAACGGCTCGGCGGGCGGCTCGGGCACGATGAAGGAGGACATGGGTTGCCCGGCGCGCGGCGCGGCCGCCAGTACCGGACTCGGCGGCGGCGGAGCCTCCGGTCGCCGGGCCTCGGGTCGCCGCGGAGGTTCTGCGGAACTCGCGATCGGTTTCGGCGACGGCACGATCAGGCTGGCCTGGATGACTTCGCCCAGCGCCCGTCGCGCCTGCGGCGAAACCTGCAGCACGATGGCGAGGATCGCGAAGTGCGCCAAGCCGACGACGAGCCACTGCGCCGCCGGCCGCATCCAGCGCCACGTGCCCGCGCGCAGCATCAGGCCGCCGGACGCATTCGCAGGGTGACGCGCTCTACCGTCTTGCCGAAGAAGTGATACCCGGACCCCCCCTCGGCCAGCAGCTCGAGCAATTCATCGGGCGCCCGCACTCGTGTGCCGCCGACCACGGTGACGCCGCGCCGGGCATAGGGCTCGGCCAGCAGCGTCGCGGTCGGCCCGATCACCGCTGCTTCCGTGCTTGGCCGCAGGAGCTGCAGAAGACCATCCAGCGTGCCGTTGAGCAGCGCCGTGCCGGTGGTGATGAAGACATCGGCGCGAGGAATCACCTCCGCCGCACGCTCCCCCGGGACGTAGTACGGCAGTTCCTCGGGCTTCAAGGTCGTGGGATCGAGCTCGAGGACCTTGAAGGGCTGCTGGCGTCGGCGCAGCTCCCGCATGTAGGGCGGGAAGGCTCCGACCAGTGCCACCATCTGACCTGGCGCGATGGACAGCGCCTCGAACGCATCGCCCTCCCGCAGCTCGACACCGGCCGGCGGTCCGTCGCGCAGCCAGAGCGTCTCTGTGAGAGCGTTGAGCGTGGCAATGGCCAGCGCCCGGCGCAGATCCTGTGGGCGATAGAGATCGTCCAGCACCTTCACCACCGGACGCCCGGCGATCTTGCCTGGCGTCGGCATGGCCTTGGCCGAGCTCGGGCAACAAACCGCCTCGGGCACTCCCTTGACCGGCGTCGCGCACAAGCCGCCGGCGCCATTGGCGAGCTTGACGCCGGTGAAGAAGATGCCGAGCACCGCACGCTCGATGCACAGGGCTTCCGCTTCGGGGCCGAGGCGCTCGAGCACCGTGGCATGCAGCTCGGCGAGCAGAGTGGCAGGCGCTGCGGCGGCGGTCTCACGCATGGCTTCCATGTCGGTCACCTCAGCAGCAGTCCGCTCGACGGCCGAAATGCAGCTTGGTGTTGCCATACTCGCCGGCCAGATCGCCCCGTTCGGTGTCGATGAGCCCGGCCTTTTCCAGCCGCTGGCAGAACTCCTCGACATGACACAGAGGATGACTGTCGGTGAGTACTGCCTTGTCGAGATCGCACAGCCCGCCGGGTGCCGTTTCACAAGCCTCCAGGCAGAACCAATGGGCCAGGCACAGCTCGCCTCCCCGATTCAGTCTGGCGGCAACGGCGGTCAGCGCATCGACGGTCGACTTGCGCACCGAATAGAGGCTGTGGAACACCACGGCGTAGTCGAACCGTTCGTCGGTCGGCGGATCGAGCGGCGTGCCCGGCAGGACGCGGCAGCGCGCGGCGGTCCCGCAGATCTGCAGCGTCTCCTCGGCGCGCGAGACGGCGTCTGGCGCAACCACGACCGTTACGTGCGCTGCCGGAAAGACGGGACGGAGCGCAGCCGCCAGCAGGCCGGCACTGCCGTCGAAGCAGAGCAGCGAGCGCACGGCCGCCGCGTCGCGCCCTTGCGCCTGCCGCGCGGCCAGATGAGCGGCGACGCGACGCGCCTCGCCGAGGAAGGGTCGCAGTGCCGGCGCGAGCGACGGTGCGGCCGCAGCCGGCGTCCAGCCTTCCGAAAGGAAGCGCCTCATGTCGGACCAGCCACAGGCCGGAGCCAGCAGCGCCTCGAACGCATCGGCCTGACACCATGGACTGCTCGCGCACAGCGCTTCCCGCATTTCCGGCATCAGCGTGTAGGCGTTGCCGCGACGCGCCAGCAGGCCCAGGTCCACCAGCGCCTGCAGAAAGCCGCCGAGGTGCGCGCCGCGCAGCTGCAGCGCAGCCGCGATCGCCGACTTCTCCGCCGGCCCGTGGCGTTCGAGCCAGTCGAAGAGGCCGCTGCCAAAGCCGGCGCGCAAGGCCTGGAAGGTCTTGAAGCCATCCGCGATGCGACGCAAGGCTTCGACTGCCGAGGGAGGTTCGAGGGTGGCGAGGTCGACGCTTCGGGTTTGCATGTCCATTCGTGAGCTCCGTCATCGTGTTGGGTAGCGGATCATCTGGCTGCCGGCCCGCCGCGCGGGCCGCCGGCGAGGATCTCCTCGGCCTGCGATGCCGAGAGATCCGTGCCGAAGAAACTGCGGTAGAACCGCCGCGTCTCACCCGGCAGGTCGACCGTCGCGAACAGCGCGGGGTGGAACTGTTTGGCTGCCCACAGCACCGTGAGCGGCTGCTCGGCCGTGCGGTTGCCCCAGGCATGAGCACCGCAGGGCGTCACCAGCACGCGTCCGGTTCGCACGGCCTCGAGGCCGGCGAAGCGCGGTTCACGCCGCACGGCTTCGGCCTCGTCGCGGCCGGAGACGATGAGGATGTCCGGGTTCCAGAGCAGCAGCTGCTCCAGCGTGAAGCTGCGCGATTCGACGCTGCGCCCGTCGTCGGTGACGCTCTCGCCGCCTGCGCTGCGGATCCACCATTCGGCGACCAGATGCGGCTGGGTCAGCGTTCCCGGGCTGAAATAGAGCACGCGGGGCCGCCGCGGATCGGCACGCCGCAGCGTCGCGGCGATGCCGGCCAGCGTTGCGTCGAAGTATCTGGCATAGCGCTGGGCGGCTTGCCGCCGGCCGAACAGCTCGCCGAGCAGCCGCACCGCGGCCTTCACGTCCTCGGGCTGGCGCCAGGCGAGATAGAGCGCGGGCAGACCGATGCGGCGCAGGCCCTCGGCGCTCGCTCGATCCATGGTGAGCACGACGTCCGGTGCCGCCTGCAGCAGGGCCTCGAGATTCGGCGTGCGATCGGCGTTCTGCAGCGACGGCAGCGTCGCGATGTGCGGCGCAAACACGGTCTGGTATCCCCAGCGCGGCTTCTTGGCGAACTCGGGCAGGCCGTTGGCGATGCGCCGTCCTTCGCCCACGACGAACACCAGGCTGTTCAGCACGGGTACCGCGCCGACGGTTGCGATGCGCTCGATGTGTGCCGGCACCGTCACCGCATTGCCCGCCATGTCGTGCAGCGTGCGCGGTGGCGCCGCCTGCGCCGGCAGGGTGCAAAGAGTGACGAGCAGGATCAGAAGCCGGGCGAGCACCGACAGGAACCTCCGGTTCAGAGCCGCGGCACGCAGGCGAGCGGCGCGCCACGATGACTGACGACATCCACCGGCGTGCCGTAGAGCCCGGACAACGACTCCGCATGCAGCACGCTACGCGCAGGACCGGCCGCGACGATGCGTCCGCCCGAAATGGCGATGGCGCGCGCGCCGAGCAGCAGGGCGTGTTCGGGCTGGTGGGTGGTGACGAGCACGGCCAGGCCCTCGGCGGCCAGGTCACGGATGGTGCGCAGCACGCGGGCCTGGTTGCCGAGGTCGAGGCTCGCGGTCGGCTCGTCCATCAGGAACAGGCGCGGCTGCTGGGCAAGTGCGCGGGCGATCAGCGCCAGCTGACGTTCACCGCCGCTGATGCGATTGAACGGCCGCGCGGCGAGATAGGCGATGCCGACGCGCGCCAGGGCGTCCCGGGCGAGCTGCTCGTCGCGCCAGCTGGGCAGCGCCAGCGGCGGCAGATGCGGCGTGCGACCCATGAGCACGATGTCAAGCAGTGTCAGGCCGCTGTCGCCAGCCGCCTGCGGCACATAGGCCATCATGCGTGCCCGGTGGCGCGGCGCGGCGTGAATCTCGCCGTCGATGTGCACGGTACCGTGCTCGGGGCGCAGAGCGCCGATCAGGCAGCGCAGCAGTGTCGTCTTGCCGCTGCCGTTCGGCCCGAGCAGGCAGAGGATCTCGCCGGATGCCAGCGCCAGATCGATGCCGTCGAGCACGGGCGCCTGCCCGGGCGCGCGCCGATAGACCAGCCCGCGTACGTTCAGGACCATTGCCGCCTCGCACGCGCCAGGACGACGACGAAGACCGGCGCACCGAGCACGGCCGTGACGATGCCCAGCGGCAGCTCTGCCGCAAAGGCGCTGCGACACAGGTCGTCCACCAGCAGCAGGTAGCCGGCGCCCAGCAGGGCCGACGCGGGCAGCAGCGCCGTGTAGGCCGGCCCGACGAGCAGGCGGGCGAGATGCGGCACGAGCAGGCCCACCCAGCCGACGACACCGGAGATGCTCACCGCCGCGGCCGTCATCAGTGTCGCCGCTGCGATCAGTGCGAGGCGCAAGGCACGCACCGGTACGCCGAGCGTGCGCGCCTCGTCGTCGCCGGCCTCGAGCACCTGGGTCGGCCAGCGCAGCAGGAACAGCGCGACGATGCCGGTCAGCGCAAGAGGCGCCGCCCACGCCAGATCGCGCATGCCCACGCGACCCAATCCGCCGAGCAGCCAGAAGACGATGGCCGGCAGGGTGTCGAGAGGATCGGCCACGTACTTGAGCGCCGAGGTGAGTGCCTGGAACAGCGCCGAGACCACGAGCCCGGCGAGCACCAGGACCAGCGCCGAGCCCTTGCCGAGACGGCCGGCGATGAACATCGCCGCCGCCACCGCGATGATGCCGCCGGCGAACGCCGAACCCTGCACCGCCAGCACGCCCGCCTGCAGCAGCATGGCGAGCGCAGCACCGAAACCTGCGCCGGCCGAAACCCCGAGGATGGCCGGCGAAGCGAGCGGGTTGCGGAACAGCGTCTGGTAGGCCGCGCCGGCCGCCGCCAGGCTGGCGCCGACGAGCATTGCCGCCAGGACGCGCGGCAGGCGCACCGCCAGTACCACGTTCTCGACCGCCGGCGGCTGGGCCGAATGCGTCCCGCTCAGCGCTGCCCAGAGCACGTCGAGCACCGCTGCAGGATGCAGCGGGTAGTGGCCGAGACCCATGGAAACCACGGCCGTGACGAGCAGCAGCGCCACCAGGACGGCCATCGGTGCGACGACACGGTGCGATGAGGTCGCCGCCGACAAGGTCAAAATTTCGCGCTCACCGTCAGCGCCACCGACCTCGGCGCGCCCGGCAGATAGGTCGGCAGGCCCCCTACCGCATAGTCGGAAGCATTGATGATGCCGATGTAGCGCTTGTCGAAGAGATTGGAGACCGCGAGGCTGGCGCCGAGCCGTTCCAGGCCGAGGACGTCCTTCAGTTCGTAGTCGATGTTCAGGTCGGCCACGGCGTGGGCGGATACGGGCTCCAGCTCTTGCGTGTCGCCGAAGCGTTTGCCGATGTAGCGCAGCACCGGCGCCACCGACCATGCACCAACGCGCCACACTGCGCCGATCTTGGCCGAGTGCCGCGGCGAGTCCTGCATCTGCTTGCCGTCGACGCGCACGACGGCATTGCTGGCGGTCGCGGCATCGTCGTCATAGGCAGCGCGGTTGTAGGCATACGAGAAGTAGATGTCGAGGTCGTTGCTCGGCATGGCGCCGACTTCCAGCTCCAGCCCGCTGGCGCTCGCCCGTGCGACGCTCTGGTGATAGGCGACTCCGACCGCCGGATCGAACAGGTTGAGCTGCTTGTTCTGATATCGGATATGGAAGAGCGTCGGCGCGACATAGGCGCTGCCGAAGGCGAAGCGGGCGCCGAGGTCGAAGTTGTCGGAGATCTCGGGGCGCAGATTCGACCAGACTTCATCGAAGCGCACGCCAGCGGCATCGAACGCCGCACGGCTGCCGGTATAGGCGCTGGCGATGGAGCCCCAATTCTGACGCCCATAGGCACGTCCGTAGCTGGCCCGCAGCAAGGTGGTCGACGACGCTTCATGGGTGACGCCGAGATTCGGCAGCCACTCGTGGAAACTGCGGCCGTGCGAGAACATCGACGGATCGGGCTGCGGGTTGTAGTTGAACACCGAGCCATACGGCACGTCGGGCGCAGTATTGCCGAGATAGTAGGTGAACGTGGGGTCCTTGTAGCCCATGTATCTCACTCCGGCCGACACTTCGGTGTCCTCCAGCCGGAAGGTCGCAGCGACATAGGGATTGCTGTATTGATGCCGGGTGGTCTTTGCCAGCGTGCTCCAGCGCGCGAAATTCAGGTTGCCGGCGGCGGTGATGCGGTAGACGCGTTGCGCCGTCGGCGGCGGCGGCGCCTCGCTGCTCTGGAACCAGTAGCCGACCGCCAGATCGCCCCACGCGTATGGCGAGTCGTAGCGCAAGTCGAATCCGTAGGTGTCGTGGACGATCTCCCACCATGTGACGCCTGGCGAACCCTGCACGCTGGCGCTGCCGGCAAGTGAATAGCCGCTCTCCTTCCAGTAGTAGGGTTTGAGCGTCAGGCGGGAATCGTCGTCGACGAGGAACGTGGCCCGGCCGAGATAGGCGTCGTTGGTGTAGTCCTGACGGTTGAAGCGATAGTACGAGGCATCGGTGGCCGCGTTCCCCGTGAGGCTGGCGTTGTAATCGAGCGTGCCATACTGGCCGAGATCCCGTGCCTGTGCGCTGCTCAGCGCGCGGAAGTCGTTCCAGCTCACTTCATGATGCACACCGGACAGCTCGATGGTCACTCGCTTGCCGAGATTCGCATGCAGCCCGAACTCGACGTTGCTGCGATCCTGCCCACCGGGGCCACGCCACTTGTCCGCCGCCGTGTCCGAGGCCGAGAGGAAGAAGCTGACCGGCGCCGCCGCGAGCTGCCCCGAGTCCAGCCGTGCGAACGTGCGCCGAAAGCCGTCCGAGCCGCCGGCTTGTGATGCTTCGACACCGAACTCCCGCTCCGGCCCGCGCAAGCTCAGGTCGACGACCGAGGAATTCGAGAAGCCGAGTCCGCTGCCGGCGGGAACTGCGCCCCGCATGAGAACGATGCCACTCACGTTCTCGAGATCGAACAAGTCGCCACCACCCTTGCCGCTCGCGAAGCCTGGCTCGCCGGCGATCGGCAGGCCGTTGATCGTGCGGCCCACGTGGCTCGAGCTCTTGCCCCGGATCCTGAAGCTCATGCGGTTTCCCAGGCCATACGAATCCGCGCTCTGGTAATTGACGGACGGGGCCAGCTGCAACGCCTTCCATGGGCTGGTCTGGGCCGGCCCGGCGAGGGCGCGGATGCCGTCCCGGCTGACGTCGGTCTGCGTGTTCGGCCGTGCCTCCGGGGGCGGGATCAATCCCGGCGGCGCGGTCTCGCGGACTCTGACTTCCTTCAGTACGGCTTCCGTTCCATCGCCGCCGGCTTCGGCGGCGAGAACCGTGGAGACGGCGAGCAGTGGCGCCGCAGCGCAGAGCAGGCCGGCGAGACCGGCCTTGTTGATCAGGTATCCCATGGTATTGCCTGGTGGCCATCGCGTTGCTGGTGCAACGTAGCGTAATATACACTAGGATATAACGAGGCCGGAAGTTGCCGACGGGGTCGAAAGGTCCGCGCGGACTGGGTCTTGTACGTACGCCGGCAGATGAGCAACTCGGCCGGCAGGCCGATACGATTGCCGATGGTTCTCTGCAGATCAGGAGAATGGCCATGCAGACCAGTGCGCGCAATCAGTTCCTCGGCAAGGTGGCGCGAGTCACGAGGGGAGCAGTCAACGACGAGATCGAGCTGGACGTGGCGGGAGGACACACGATCGTCGCCATCGTGACCCACGAGAGCGCGGACAGTCTCGGGGTGCAGCCCGGCTCGGAAGCCTTCGCGCTCATCAAGGCGTCTTCGATCATCGTGACCACTGAAGAGAAAGGCGTCCGGTTCTCGGCGCGCAATCGTCTCACCGGGACCATTTCCCGGCGGCAGCCGGGCGCGGTCAATACCGAGGTGGTGATCGATCTGCCGGGCGGCGGCTCGGTGGCCGCGATCGTCACCAACGAAAGCGCGCAAGCGCTCGGCCTCGAGGTCGGCAAGAAGGCCTCGGCCATCTTCAAGGCCTCGAGCGTGATCATCGGCGTGCTGGCTTGACGCAGGTCCTGCCCATCGCTGCAGTCGTCTATGCCGGTCACGGCGCGGTCGATGGCGTCGTGGCCGAGTTCGCCCGCGGCTTGCAGCGGCGTGGCCGGCAGGTGCGCGGCCTGCTCCAGAACGACTCGCCGGCCGGCGCCGGGAGCATGTGCGGGACGGTGCTCGTCGATCTGCACAGTAGCGAGCGCTACCGCATCTCGCAGGATCTCGGCTCCGGCTCGGTCTCGTGCCGGGTCGATCCCGGCGGTCTCGCCATAGCCAGCATCGTGCTGCGTCGTGCGCTCGCCGAAGACACCGACCTCGTCGTCGTCAACCGCTTCGGTGTCCTCGAAGCAACGGGCGGCGGCTTTGCGGCGGAAATGCTGGCGCTGATGGAGGCGGAGCGGCCGCTGCTCGCAGCCGTTGCCGAGAAGCATCGCGAACACTGGCTGCATTTCACCGGTGGCGCCGGTGTCGAGCTTCCGGTCGAGATCCAGGCGCTGGAGTCCTGGTTCGCCGGGCTCGGGCAACGCTGAAGGCAGCGCGTCGCGCGCAACGATCCAGCTCAGCCGCCAAAGACAGCGGGCGTCCCGAGCCAGTCGGCCATGTCGCGCCGGCTGCGCAACCGCTGCCGCTGGAAGTGCATCCAGGCCTTCTCGTAGAGCCGGTCGATGCGCTGCGGCGAGGGAAAGCGCGCGCAGAAGCCGGGGTCGACCGGTTCGATGGCGAGCGCGGCGGCATGCATGAACTGCGCGAGCAGGCGCCGCGGATCCTCGTCGCCGACGGCAATGCGGATCGTGGTCGGCGCGATGCCAGCCTCGCGCAGCGCTTCGGGCGAGAGCTCGGAATGGCTGGTGACGCCGGGGCCGAGCACGACGGTGTTGGTCTGGCCGAGGCTCACCTGCAGGCCGAAGGCCGGCTCGAGGCAGTCGAAAAAGCGCTTGAAGGCCGCGGTCGGCAGCCAGGAGGCCTCGCCGGGCGCCGGCTCGAAGTCGAGCGTGAACAGCGGCGCCGGCAGGCCGAGATAGAGGCAGCGGCGCGCCAGTGCATGGTTCGGGTCAGTGCGCACGGCGGAGCAGTGCACGCGGATCCGCGGATGGCGCGCCAGCACGCGGGCGAGCACGACGGTGTGGATGCACTTCTGCAGCATCCGCATCTCGAGCGTGCGCATGCCGTCGATGACATCGAAGGCCTTGTCGGCGTCGAGGAACGCGCCCTTGACGTAGTAGACGTTCCAGAACAGCGTCTGGTCCCAGCTCCAGGCGCGCGCCTGCCCGTCGGGGCCCGGCGCGGTCACGCTCTCGCCCTTGGGGATGAACATGCGCTCGGTGCGCGCGATCGCGACGCCGGCCGTGGTCGTGCCCGAACCGGCGAGGTCCTTGGTGTAGGAGTGGATCACGAAGTCCGGCCGCTGCGCTGGATCGTCGCGCTGCAGCACCGGCTGCAGGAACGGCGTGCCGACGGTCGCGTCGCAGATCACCGTGAGCCCGGCGGCATGCGCCGCGGCGCAGATGCCCGGCACGTCGAGCACATAGCCGTGCGGGTTGCAGGGGGATTCGAGGTAGACGTAAACCTGCCGGCCCTGCGCGAGGCGGTCGGCGTGCAGCGTGCGCACGCGTGCCAGCGCCGCCGCGAAATCCGCCGTGCCGAAGCCGTCGAACGACTCGACCGCGACGTCGAGATTGGCGCGCCGACCGTACCAGTCGTGCAGCAGCTGCCAGGTGCCGCCGTAGATGTTGCGGCTCGCGAGCACCACGTCGCCGCGGCCGAGCAGGTGCGCGAGCACGGCGTCGATCGCCGCCATGCCGGAGTTGAAGTTCCAGGCGAAATACTCGGGCGCGAGCCGGCCCGCCTCGACCTCGACGACGTGGTTCGCGAGGCTGATCGAGGTCGGGTTCAGCAGCCGCGAATAGACCTGGTGCAGAGACTCCTTGCCGCGAAATGCGTCCTCGACCCACTCGGTGCAGGCATAGAGGTAGGTGGCTGTACGCGTGATGACCGGCGTCGCCGAGAAGATCGCGGTAACGTTGTCGAACAGCGGGTACGGCCCGCGCACGGCCGCGTCGACGCCGCCACCGTCGAGTGATTGCCAGGTACGGCGCAGCGGGTTCTGCAGGGTGTCGAGGATCTTGGCGAGCTGGAAGCAGGCGAAGCGCTTGGCGTTGAACCAGGCGACGCGGTCGCGACGGTCAAGCCCGTCCAGCGCCTCCACCATGCAGCGCCACAGCTCGTGCGCGGCCTCGTGCGCGGTGTAGAGTTTTTCGACCAGCGCCAGCAGCGCGCGGCCGGCGTCGCTGTGCTCGTCGATCGAGAAATGCTGCAGCTGCTCGCGGGCGAGGTCGGCCGCGCCGGTCGCGGCGGTCGTGTGGCGCAGCGGCGAGAGCTCGTGGCGCGCGGCGAGATCGCGGTCGTCGTCGCTGTTGCGCGCACCGTCGGCAGCACGGCTCCGGTCCGTGGCCGGGCCGCGGCCCCCATTGCTGCCTGGTTGATGCGTACCGACGGCCATCAGCCGGAGCATACGCGCGCAACCGATTCACGCGCCGGCACAGAGGGCGTAGGAGGCTTCCGACTCTATTTTTCTTCTTCGTCGCCGACGCTGCGGAAATCGACGCCGAGCGAGCGCAGCTTGCGATAGAGGTGGGTGCGCTCCATGCCGACGCGCTTGGCGAGCTGGCCGACCTTGCCCTGGCAGAGCAGCAGCTGCTGCTGCAGGTAGGCGCGCTCGAACTGCTCGCGGGCCTCGCGCAGGGAAAGCGCCAGCAGGTCCTGCTTCACCAGCGGCTCATCGGCCGGCTGCGCCTGCGCGAGCTCGCGCTCGATCTCCTCCAGGCGGATCTCCTCGGCACCGCCCTGTACCAGCAACCGCTGCACCAGGGTGCGCAGCTCGCGGACGTTGTCGGGCCAGGGGTAGTTGCGCAGCCGGTTCTGCGCCGCGACGCTGAAACGCCGGAACGGCAGGCTCTCGGTGTCGACCAGGCGGTCGACGTAGTGGCGCAGCAGATCGGGCACGTCCTCGGCATAGTCGCGCAGCGGCGGGATGCGCACGACCAGGCCGTTGAGATGCGCGAGCAGGTCGCGCCGGAAGCCGCCGGGCGCGGCGCCGGCACGGTTCTCGATGCCGGGCTGGGCCGAGGAGACGATGCGCGCGCCGAAAGGCAGCGGGCGCGTGTCACCGACCCGCGTGAAGCTGCCGGCCTCGAGCACGCCGAGCAGCGCACGCTGCGCGTTGGCCGGCAGGTCCTCGATCTCGCTCAGGAACAGCGTGCCGCCGCCAGCCTGCTCGAGCAGGCCGGGCGCGGCGCCACCGGAACCATTGGCATCCTCGACGCCGCGGCCGAACAGCACGAGATCGGCATCCGCGGTACGCAACGCGCTGCCGACGACCGTGACGAACGGCTGGCCGGCGCGCGGGCCGGACTCGTGCAGGAAGCGCGCGAAGGCCTCGCGGCCCGCGCCGTGCTCGCCGACCAGCAGCACCGAGGTCGAGGCGCCCGCGATCTGCTGCAGCTCGGTGCGCAGCTGCTGGATCAGCCTGCTCTTGCCGACCGGCGCGACCGCCGCGGCCGCGAGCAGCTTGCCCGAGGAGCGGTGCTTACGGCCGGCCTCGAGCGCACGCTCGACGGTGCGCAGCAGCTTGGCGAGCGACAGCGGCTTCTCGACGAAGTCGAACGCGCCGAGACGGGTCGCCTCGACCGCGGTCTCGACAGTGCCGTGGCCGGACATCATGACCACCGGGCTGCCGTCGGCGGCGCCGGCCTGCCATTCGCGCAGCAGGGTGATGCCGTCGGTGCCGGGCATCCAGATGTCGAGCAGCACGAGATCCGGCGCCTGGCGCGCGCGGCTGGTGCGGGCCTGGGCGGCATCGCCCGCGACCTCGACCTCGTAGCCCTCCTCGGACAGGATCTCCTTGAGGAGGCCCCGGATTTCGGCCTCGTCGTCGACGACGAGAATGCGCGCTGCGCTCATGCCCGCTCCCTCCGCAACTCCGACCGG
>JADLDF010000011.1 GCA_020846815.1 Gammaproteobacteria bacterium
AGCGGCTGCTCGCGCCGCTGGTGCAGGCGCTGCTCGAGGCGGGCTGCGAGGTGCGCGGCGACGAGGCGACGCAGCGCGTCGATGCGCGCGTCGTGGCCGCGGGCGAGCAGGACTGGTACACGGAATACCTCGACGCGATCATCGCCGTGCGGGTCGTCGACGGCGTCGATGCGGCCATCGAGCACATCGCCAGGTTCGGCTCGTCGCACACGGAGTCGATCGTCACCGCCGACACGGCGACTGCAGAGCGTTTCCTGGCGCGCGTCGACAGCGCGATCGTGCTGCACAATGCCTCGACCCAGTTCGCCGACGGCGGCGAGTTCGGCATGGGCGCCGAGATCGGCATTTCCACCGACCGTTTCCACGCCCGCGGTCCGGTCGGCGTCGAGCAGCTCACCAGCTACAAGTACGTCGTCCACGGCAGCGGTCAGGTCCGGCCCTGAGGCGCGGCCCGGTCGGTGTCAAGCGGCTCAACTGCCGTCGGCCTCGGGAGCGTCGGCCGCGCGCTGGCGCGCGAGCTCGAGCGCCCGTGCGAGCCCTGCGCGGGCCGCGTCCGGGTCGCCGGCGAGCATCTGCAATCGTGCCAGCGCGGCATATGCCTGAACATCGCGTGGTGTGCAGTCGAGGGCGGCGCGCCAGGCGGCCACGGCGCCATGCCGGTCGCCCAGCGCGTCCAGGCCGGCTGCCCAGCCGACCAGCGGTGAAGCTTCGACCGCGGCCTCGATCGCGGCTGCGGACGCGGCGCCGGCGGCGTTCACTGCGTTCGCCGCCACCAGCAGCAGGAGCAGGAGGCCCGCCGCCGTACGGGCGCGTCGCTGCGCCTCAGCGTGCGATCGGCAGGCCAAGCATGCCGCCGCGCAGCGAGTAGACCTCGGCGAGGCCGCGTTCGCGCAGCGCGCGTGCGGCTGCGAGGCTGCGGCTGCCGCGTGCGCAGACCAGCAGGTAGCGGCCGTCGGCCGGCAGGTTCGCGCCGGCGAGCAGCTCGGCCAGCGGCACGTGCCGCGCGCGCGCCGAAGGTGTCGGCTGCGCGACGAGCTCCTGCGGCTCGCGGATGTCGATCAGCGCGTAGCCGGCCGCATCCGCGGCATCGAGATCGTCGAAGCTCAGCTCCAGCGTGGCGTCCGCGTTCGCGTCGCGCGAGGCGGCGGCGAGTTGGGCCGCGCGCAGCCCCGCAGCCGCTCGGCTGCAGGGACCATCGGCGCAGGCGGCGGCGCGGCGCGCCTTCAGCCGCGTGGTCGCCAGCGTGCCCAGATCGAGCAGCAGCACCTCGTCCTCGAGGCGACCCGGCAGGTCGAGCAGCAGCTTCAGCGCCTCGAGCGCCTGCAGACTGCCGAACACGCCCGGCACCGGGCCGAGCACGCCGGCCTCGGCGCAGTTGCCGACCAGACCGTCGCGGGTCGCGTCGGGCCAGACGCAGCGCAGGCAGGCGCTGCCGCGATCGGGCCGCACGACCTGCAGCTGGCCCTCGTACTGGTAGACGCTCGCCAGCAGCACCGGCTTGCCGAGCAGGTGGGAGAGATCGTTCAGCAGGAACTTGGTGGAGAAGTTGTCGGTGCAGTCGATGACCAGGTCGGCCGGCGCGAGCAGCGTGGCGGCATTGCGCGCATCGAGGCGCAGCACGTGAGCGATCGCCTCGACGTCCGGGTTCAACGCGCGCACGCGGGCGGCGGCGAGCTCGGCCTTCGGCCGGCCGCAGTCGGCGAGTGCGTACAGCGTCTGGCGATGCAGGTTCGAGGGCTCGAGGCGATCGCCGTCGATGATCAGCAGCCGGCCGATGCCGGCGCCGGCGAGGTACTGCAGCACCGGCACGCCGAGGCCGCCGGCGCCGACCACGGCCACGGTGCTGGCACGCAGCCGCGCCTGGCCGGCGACACCGACCTCGCGCAGCGCCATCTGGCGTGAATAGTCCGGAACCGGGCGCGCGGCGGGCTGCGCGTGACCATGAGCATGGCCGTGATCGTGCGAGTGCGCGTGGCCGGCATGCACCGCGCCGTCCGGCGCCGCCTGCGAGCTCGGCGCAGCGGCGCAACGCTCGCAGTTGACCCAGCCGGAGTCGCCGTCGACGTAGTGCTCCTTCTTCCAGATCGGGACGCGGTGCTTGACCTCGTCGATGATGTAGCGGCAGGCGCGGAACGCCTCGTCGCGATGGCGCGCACTGACGCCGACCCAGACCGCGAGCTCGCCGATGCCGAGCTCGCCGACGCGATGCACGCAGGCGGCGCGCTCCACGCCGAACTTCGCGCAGGCCTCGGCGACGATCCTCTCGCCCTCGCGGACTGCGAGCTCGGCAAAGGCTTCGTACTCGAGGCGCGTGACGGCTAGGCCGTCGTTGTGGTTGCGGACCCAGCCCTCGAACGACGCATAGCCGCCCGCCGCCGGATCGGCCAGCGCGCGGCGCTCGGCGTCGACGTCGAAGGCGGTGCTGCTGAAGCGGAAGCGGCTCATCTCTCGGGGCCTCGCATGCGCATGCGGCGGTGGCCTGCCGTGGCGCGGTCCGGCGCTCTCAGCCGCCCGCGACCGGTGGGATGAAGACCACGGTATCGCCCGCGGCCAGCGGCTGCGACCAGTCGCCGAACTCGGCATTGACCGCGACCCGCAGCACCTCCGTGCCGAGCGTGAAGGGGTGGCGCGTGCGCAGCTCGTCGTAGACCTCGCGCGGGTTGCGCGCGCGGGTCTCGAGCGTCTCGTCGCTGCGGCCGGCCTGTTCGCGCAGCAGCGCGAAGTACTGCACGCGGATCCGGCGCGGCGTCGCCGCCTGGCTGGGAGCTAGGGTCTGCATGGTGCTCCAGTATTCGTCGGTCGAGTTGACGTTGTCGAGCGCCCGCGCATCGA
>JADLDF010000012.1 GCA_020846815.1 Gammaproteobacteria bacterium
GGCCGCTGTAGAGCATGTAGTGGCGGACGTAATCGGTCGACAGCGACCCCTTGGCCGGGTCGAGCGTGTCGGCCGCCGAGCTCGCCATGCCGGCGACGCGGATGCGGCCGCCGCGCCGCGGCGTCTGGAGCGGCGCGGCCGTTGCCGGCGGGCCGGCGGCGGCGAGCGTGCCGGCGGCCGCAAACGGCTCCACCGCGGCCAGCACGCCGGCGGCCGTGAACGGGCCAGCCGCCGCCAGCGCGCCGCCCGCAGCGAGACGCGCCAGCAGCTCGCGCCGGCTCAGGCCGTCATTCATCGCAGCGGCTCCGGCGGCGAGCGTGCGGCGCTCAATGGAGCCAGTCCTGGACGCGGTACCAGGCCCCGACCAGCGGCAGGAACCAGGCCTTGCCGGTATGGCCCGGGATCGCCGGCCAGTCGAGATCGCGCCAGGGATTGGCCTGCGGCTCGCCGGCCATGACGCGTGCCATCGCCTCGCCCATGTGTACCGACATCTGCACGCCATGGCCACTGTAGCCCATTGCGTACCAGAGACCGTCGTGCTCGCCGGCGCGCGGCAGACGGTCGATCGTCATGTCGACCAGGCCGCCCCAGCAGTAGTCGAGCCGCAGGCCCGCGAGCTGCGGGAAAGCCGCGCGCAGCGCGCGCTCGAGCACCTGGCCGCTGCGCTGGTCGGAACGCGGGTTCGACATCGCGAAGCGCGCACGGCCGCCGAACAGCAGGCGCTGATCGGGCGTGGCGCGGACGTAGTTGCCGATGATGCGGCTGGTCACGTAGTTGCGGCGTTTCGGCAGCAGTGCATCGAGCCGTGCCCGGCCGAGCGGCTCGGTGACCACGATGAAGCTGCCGACCGGCGCGAGCCGGCGGCGGAACCAGCCGAAGGGGCCGACCTCGGTGCTGCCGGTCGCAACCAGCACCTGCGCGGCCTCGACCGTGCCGCGCGCCGAGACCACGCGCCGCGCGCCGCCGGGCAGAGGCCCGAGCGCCGTGACCGGCGCATCTTCGAAGATCCGTGCACCGTGGCGCGCGGCCGCTGCGCCGAGGCCGATGGCGAGCCGGCCCGGATGCAGCTGCGCGCTCGGTGCATGCAGCATGCCGCCATGGAACGCCTCCGAGGCGACTTCGTCGCGCACTGCGCGAACGTCGAGGTACTGGTAGTCCGCATCGACGTTCGCGGCGAGCCAGTCGCAGCTGCGCGCCAGCGCGGCCGCATGCGCCGGCTTGGCGGCAAGCTTCAGCCGGCCGACGCGTGCGAAGTCGCAGTCGATCGATTCCTCGCGGACGATGCGCTCGACGCTGTCGACCGAGGCGAGATAGGCGCGGTGATAGGCGCGCGTGCGCTCCAGGCCGATGGAGGCGGCCAGCGCCGCATAGTCGTGCGCCAGCCCGCCGTTGCACTGGCCGCCGTTGCGGCCCGAGGCCTGCGCGCCGAGCTGCGTCGACTCGAACAGCGCGACGCTCGCGCCGCGCCGTGCCAGGGCCAGCGCCGCCGCGAGGCCGGTGAAGCCGCCGCCGATCACGGCCACGTCGACGCGCCCTTCGGCGCGGCCCGCGGGCGCCGCGGCGAAGCGCGGCGCCGTCTCGAGCCAGTAGGATTCGAGCTTCATGACGCGTGCGTGTCACGGCGGTGAACGCAGCTCGTGCGGCCGCACTGCAGCGCGCCGGTGCCCCGGGCCGCGTACGTCACGTTCGGCCCATCAGAGCCCGACCAGCGCCGGCAGGCCGCCGATGTCCTTGATCTCCACATAGTTGTACTGCGGTGTGCCCGGTTCGTGGCCGCGGTTGACGAAGGCCTTCATCGTGATGCCGAGGTCGTCGGCCGACATGAGGTCGTAGCGCAGGCTCGAGGAGACGTGCAGCACGTCCTCGGGATTGCAGCAGAGGTTGTCGAGCATGTATTCGAAGGCTTTCAGCCGCGGCTTGTAGGCGCGGGCCTGCTGCGCGGTGTAGACCGCGTGGAACGGCGCGCCGAGCTTGGCGACGTTGTGCGGGATCTGCTCGTCGGAGGCGTTCGAGAGGATCACCAGCGGGATGTGCTTCGCGATCCGCGCCAGCGGCTCGGGCACGTCCGGGTGCGGACCCCAGGTCGGCACGGCTTCGTAGTAGCGGCGCGCCTCGGCATGCTTGTACTCCAGCTTCCACTTGCGGCAGGTGCGGCGTACGGCGTTGGTCACCACTTCTTCATAAGGCTTCCAGGCGCCGAGCACTTCGTCGAGCCGGTAGGAGGCGAAGTCCTTGACGAAGGCCTCCATGCGTTCGGCGGGCACGCGGTCGGCGAAGACCTCGCGCGTCATCGCCGCCATGCGGAAGGCGATCAGCGTGCCGTAGCAGTCGAAGGTGATGAACTTCGGGCGGAAGGTGGGCATGGGGGCTCGTCCAGGTCGTGAGTCGGGTGCGCATCATTCAACACCAGCGCCGGCGGGGACGATACGAAATTCGCCGGTGCCGGAGCAGATCTGCAGCGTTTTCCCCGTCACCGGCAGCATGGCGTGCTGCGCGCGCCGCGATCCACCCGGGGCCACCGTGACACCGGCATCCGCGGCATGGCACGAAATGCCGTGCCCGCCGGCGAAACCGAAGGACCTCCCGCGTGCGGGTCCCAATTTGGTGCGCCCGGGACCGGCCGCCGCCTAGCATGGAACCCCA
>JADLDF010000013.1 GCA_020846815.1 Gammaproteobacteria bacterium
AGCTACCGCTCTACGAGAAGCCGGTCCGGGTCGCGCTGGAATCGGACGGGCTCACCAGCATCGCGATCCAGCGGGTCGGGACGCTGGGCAGTTTCGCGAGGCAGGAGGTCGAATTGAAGCCGGGACGTTACGTCGTGATCGGGACGCGCGCGGGGTATCGCGACGTCCGGCACGAGATCCTGGTCGCGCCCGGCCAGGCGCCGCAGCCCATCCAGGTCCGCTGCGTCGATCCCATCTAGGTCATGGACGCCCCGCCCTCGATCAGGCTGCGCGAGCCGGCCGGCGAGCGGCGCATCGATCCGCCGCTTCGCATCGGCGGCGCCGACGCCGATCCCGTGCGCGTGCCGGGCGCCGCCGACGCCGGGACGCTGCGCATCGAATGGCGCGGCGACGGCTGGATCGCCGTGGCCGAGCAGGGCGCACGGGGTCTGCGCGCGAATGCGGAACCGCTCGGCGAATCGCCGGGGCACGAGCTGCGCGCCGGCGATGTGTTCGAGGTCGGCGAGGCGCGCGTGGTCGTGCTGCGCATCGAGCCGGCGCTGCTCGACCTCGATGTCCGTCACCTCGTCGGCAACGACACGCTCGCGCCGCTGAGCCCGGGCCTCGCGCGCAGCGACGTCGAGGATGCCTCGGACCGCGACATCGCCGCCGCTGCGCTCGATCTCGCGGACGACGCGCCGCCGGGTGCGACCGATCCGGCCACGCGCGAGGCGCAGCAGCGTTCCGGCGGCCGCGCGAACCGCAAGGTCTGGGGGCTCGTCGCGCTGTGCGTCGTGGCGCTGGCGCTGTTGTTCGGCGTGATCGGCCGGCTGCAGCAGGTGAGCATCGACGTCGATCCGCCGGACGCCAGGGTCCGCGCCGGTTCGCTGCTGTCGTTCTATGCGGCGTCGACGCTGTTCGTGATGCCGGGAACACAAGTGGTGCGCGGCGAGCGCGAGGGCTATGAGCCTCTCGAGCGGCGCATCGAGGTCGGCGAGGGCGGTACGCAGTCGCTGACGTTGAGGCTGCGCCGGCAGCCCGGTCTCGTCAGCATCGACACCGGCGGCATCGCCGCGACCGTGACGGTCGACGGCGCCGAGCTCGGCAAGGCCCCCGGCGAGCTGCGGATCCCGGCTGGCGCGCGCACGCTGACGCTGCGCGCCGAGCGTCACCTCGACGTGATCCAGAAGATCGACGTCGAGGGCGCCGGCGAGCGGCAGTCGCTGGTCGTGAAGTTCCAGCCGTCCTGGGGACGGCTCGCGGTCAGCGCCACGACGCCCGGTGCGCAGCTGCGGGTCGGCGACGCGCCGCAGGCACAGCCGCTGCCCGCGACGCTCGACCTGCCGGCGGGCGTGCACCGTCTGTCGATCGGCGCACCCGGCGCGCGCGAATGGGTGAGCACCGTGCTGGTCAAGGCCGGCGAGACCACGACGCTCGGTCCGCTGGTGCTCGGTGCGCCCGATGCGCGCCTGCTGCTGCGCTCGGCACCGGCCGGCGCCGAAGTCACGGTCGCCGGTTCGTTCCGCGGCCGCACGCCGCTGGAGCTGCCGCTGCCGGGCGGTGCCGACTACGACGTGCTGGTGACGCGCGCCGGCCATGCGGCCTGGCAGCGCAGGGTCCGCGCCGAGCCCGGTGCGCGGCTCGCGCTCGATGCGAAGCTGCAGCCGATCGTCGCGACGCTGGTCGTGCGCGGCGAGCCGGCCGATGCCGAGCTGCTCGTCGACGGCACGCCGCGCGGCCGCACGCCCGCGACGCTGGAGCTGCTCGCGACGCGCCACCAGGTCGAAGTGCGCCGTGCGGGCTCGCAGCCGTTCCGCGCCGAGGTCGATCTGACGCCGGCGCTGGCGCGCACGGTCGAGTATGTGCTGCTGCCCGAGGGGCGGCCTTCCGGCTGGAAGCCGCCGGAGGAGCGTCTCACCTCCAAGCTCGGCGTCGCGTTGCGGCTCGTGCCCGCCGGCAGCTTCGCGATGGGCAGCGAGCGGCGCGAGCAGGGCCGTCGTCCCAACGAGACGCTGCGCCGCGTGACGCTGTCGCGGCCGTTCTATCTCGGCCTGCGCGAGGTGACCAACGCGGAGTTCCGCCGTTTCCGTCCCGGGCATGCTTCCGGCTACGTCGACAAGCGCAGCATCGACCTCGATGCGCAGTCCGTGACCGGCGTCGGCTGGCTCGACGCGGTGGCCTACTGCAACTGGCTCTCGGAACAGGAAGGGCTGCCGCCCGCCTACGAGCAGAAGGACGGCGCCTGGGTCCTGCGCGCGCCGGCGACGACGGGCTACCGCCTGCCGACCGAGGCCGAATGGGAGTACGCGGCGCGCTTCGCCGGGCCGGGCCGGCCCGCGCGGCGCTACGAATGGGGCGAGGCGTTGCCGGTGCCGCCGGGCAGCGCCAATCTTGCCGGCGTCGAGGCGAGCGCCGCCGTCGAACGTCAGCTCGAAGGCTGGCAGGACGAGTACCAGTCGGTCGCGCCGCCCGGCAGGTATCCGCCGAGCGTGCTGGGGGTTTACGACCTCACCGGCAACGTCTCGGAGTGGACCCACGACGTCTATGCCTCGTTCGTCGAGCCCGGTGCGGTCACGGACCCGACGGGGCCGTCGAAGAGCGGCGCGCGGCGCGTGATCAAGGGCAGCAGCTGGCGCACGGCCTCGTTCCCGGACCTGCGGCTGGCGTGGCGCGAAGGCGTGGATGCGGCCTCGCAGGAGATCGGCTTCCGCGTGGCGCGGAACGCCGAGTAGCGCGGCGGCACGCGGCGCGACGTACGTCGCGGCCGGACACGGCGGAGCAGCGACGTGAAAGGAGTCGGTTGATCATGAGCTTCCTGAGAACACGCATCGGCCGCGAGCTTCCGCGCCGACCGCTGTGGCGCGACCTGTTGCCGATCGTCTTCCTCGCGCTGACGATCCTGTTCGCGACCACGCGGCCATTCCGCGCCGAGGCGCAGTCGTCCGAGTCCGCTTCGCAGCCGGCACCGACATCGGCGCCTGCATCGACACCGGCACCCCCATCGACGCCGACACCCGCGCCGGCGACACCGCCGGGCACGATGGGCACGCCGGAGGCGAGTCCGCCGGCCGCGCCGCCGACATCCCCGGCGCCCGGCGGCGAATCTTCCGTGCCGGCATCGAAGCCTGCCGACGCGCCTGCCGAAGCACCCGCCGGCGCCGACGACACCAACGTCGAGGAGCCGCAGGGGCCGCGTCGTGCCGCGCCGCCGAAGCTCTCGGAGGAGGAAGCGCCGGAGTATCGCGAGTCCGCCGACAACAACATCACGTTCCCGGTGGACATCTAGCATGGAGGAGTCCATGGACGAGGCGAGCAGCTCCCGCCGCAGCGTCTCGGGCCTGGCGCTCGACGACGCCGCGCTCGCGACCGCCCGCGACGGCGCGCTCGAAGGCGTGCTGCCGTCGATCGTCGATGCGACGCGCGGTGCAGGCGCGCGCTTCGGGCGGCCGGCGACAGCCGCGGTGCGCGCCACGGCGACCGCCGTGTCCTCGCGTCACTGGTTCGACGTCGCGACCGGCCGGCCGCCCGCTGCGGAGTCGATCGCGACCGCGCGCGCCGAGCTCGCCGCCCGTTTCCTGGCGCGCGACGGCGCGCCGGCGGCCGTCGTGGCGGACCCCGCGGTCCCGTCGGCCCGGCGGCCCGGTGCGCTGCAGGTCGCCGTGCCGGCCCTGTTCGACGCGACGGGCCTGTCGCGGGTGCTCGCGATCTGCAACGCGCTGTCGCTGTCGGTCGCCGGTTTCGTCGACGCCGCGGCGCTGGCCGGCGCGGCGCTGCGCCTCGCGCGCGGTGCGGCGATCGTCATCGAGGTCGGGCTGCATCACGTGGGCGCGACGCGGCTGGACGTCTCCGCCGTCGAAGTGCGGCGGCGCGCCACGCGGGTGCGCACGCGCGGCGGCCTGTACGCGCTGCAGGACGCCTGGCTGCATCTGATCGGCGAGGCAGCCGTGCTGCGCACGCGTTTCGATCCGCTGCACGATCCGGCGGTCGAGCAGCGGCTGTACGCCGAGCTGCCGGCGCTGGCCGCGGCCGCCGCGGCCGAGGGCAGCGCCCGCGTCGAGTTCGAGGCCAACGGCGAGCGCCAGGAGCTGACCCTGAGCCGCGACCAGTTCGCGGCGCGCGGTCAGGCGCTGTACTCCGACGTGGTCGCGATGATCCACGAGCTGCGCCCGGCGGGCGCACCGGTCACGATCGTCACCTCGCGTCTCGCGACCTCGCTGCCCGGGCTGCGCGAAGCGCTCGCCGAGTTCCGCGGCTGCGAGCTGCTGGAGCTGCCCGAGGGCTTCGTGGCCGTCGCGGCCTCGATACTGCCGGTCGCGCCGCCGATCGATCCTCTCGCCGACGAGGGCGCTGCGCGGGTGCGGCTGGTGCGCGGCCTCGCGCCGTTCGACGCGGTGCCGCTCGCCGGCGAGCTGTGCGCCTCGCGGCTCGGCGAGGCGGATTCGGCCGCGATCGAAGTGCCGACCCACCTGCTGTGGTCGGGCCGCGCCCTGCCGCTGCGCGGCGCGCGGATCGAGGTCGGCCGCGATCCCGGGGCGTCGGGCATCGCGCTGGCCGAGGGGCTCGCGGGCATCTCGCGCCTGCACTGCACCGTCTGCGACGACGGCGGGACGATCATGGTCGTCGACCACAGCCGTCACGGCACCTGGGTCAACGGCGAGCGCGTCGCCGGCCGCGCGCGCCTGCGCGCGGGCGATCGGCTGCGGCTCGGCGATCCGGGCGTCGAGCTCGAGCTGATCGCGGTGGGCTGAGGATGGCCGCGCAGCGCCGCAAGATCGAGGTCTTCAGCCTGTCGTTCCTCGACGTGATCTGCTGCGGCTTCGGCGCGGTGATCCTGCTGTACACGATCCTCAGCGCGCTCTCGGACCCCAGTACGGCGGCGCCGAACCGCGAGCTTTCCGCGCAGGTCGACAGGATCGACGAAGAGGTGCGCGAGGGTCGCGAGAATCTCGTCCGGTTGCGCAACACCCTCGAGAAGACCGAGGCCGAGATCACCTCGGCCAGCTCGCGCGCGACGCGGATGCTCGACACCCTGAAGAAGAACCAGGACGAGAGCTCCGTCTACGACGCCGAGACGCTCGCGCGCCGTGCGCGGATCCAGAAGCTGCAGGCCGACGTCAAGGCACTGGAGGAGGGCAACCGCCGGCTCGAGGCCAGCGCGCGCACCGAGACCCCGCGTGCCGAGCGCGCCGGCACGGGTCAGGCGTTCCAGAGCCGCCGCTACATCACCGGCCTCGCGCTGCGCGGCAAGCGCGTGCTGGTGCTGGTCGACCGCTCGGCGAGCATGCTCGACGACGACCTCGTGAACGTGATCCTGCTGCGCAACTCGCCCGAGGCGAAGAAGCGCACGGCGCTGAAGTGGCGGCGCACGGTCGACATCGTCAACTGGGTCGCGGCGCAGGTGCCGCAGGGGGCGCAGTTCCAGGTCTACACGTTCAACACCTCGTGGCAGCCGCTGATCGCCGGCACCAACGGCAAGTGGCTGCCGGGTGGCGAGGGCGCGCAGCTCGAGGCGGTCGCGAAGGCCATGGACGAGCTCGTGCCGCAGGACGGCACCAGCCTGATCAACGCCTTCCGCGCGATCCGCGACGTCAATCCCGAGCCCGACCAGGTCGTGCTGATCACCGACGGACTGCCGACCCAGGGCGCCTCGCCGCCGGCGCTGCGCAGGTTCGTCGATGCCTCGGCCCGCGCCCGCTTTTTCGACGAGGCGGCGCGGGCGCTGACGCTGAAGGCGCCGGTCGACGTCGTGCTGCTGCCCATGAAGGGCGACCTGCCCGCCTCGCATCGCTTCTGGATGCTGGCGCGCAGCACCAAGGGCGCATTCATCATGCCCTCGCCGGACTGGCCCTGATGCCGCCGCGTCGCACAGCCTGCGCGGAGGGCTCGCCGTGAAACTGCGCCGCCGCGAGACGGAAGTCTTCAGCCTGTCGTTCCTCGACGTGATCTGCTGCGGCTTCGGCGCGATCATCCTGCTGTTCGTGCTGTCGGACTACACCCAGCCCGGCGCGATCGAGGCCTCGCGCGAGGATCTCGACCGCCGGCTCAAGGCGCTGCAGGCCGAGCTGTTCGAGATCCGCGGCGACTCGCAGCGCCTCGAGCGCGAGCTCGCGGGCCGCGTCGACCGGCTGGAGAAGGCGCGGCTGAACCTCGCGCGCGCGGCCGGCGACCTCTCGAGCATCAAGGGCGAGTTCTCGGCCTCGAAGCAGGAGGCCGCGGTCAGCAACATCGTCGAGACCGAGCTGCTCTCGCTGTACGCCGAGCTCGAGGCCGAGAACGAGAAGCTGCTGAAGCTCGGGCGCACGCGCCGCCGGATCTCGACCGAGGCCGTGGCCGGCATCCCGGTCGACAGCGACTACGTCATCTTCCTGATCGACACATCGGGCTCGATGCAGGGCAACCACTGGGAGACGGCCCAGGAGGTCATGAAGGAGATCCTCGACATCTACCCGCGGCTCAAGGGCGTGCAGATCGTCGACGACAACGGCAAGGAGATGTTCGAGGGCACGCGCGGGCGCTGGATGACCGACTCGCCGAGCCTGCGCACCCAGATCGTCAACCGCATGCGCAACTGGCGCGCGTTCAGCGATTCGAGCCCGGCCGACGGCATCGAGATCGCGATCCGCAACTACTGGTCCGAGGATCGGCGCATCAGCATCTACGTGCTCGGCGACGAGTTCACCGGCGAGTCGATCCAGGCCTCGCTCGACGCCGTCGACAAGATCAACCGGCCCGACGGCACCGGCCGGCGCCGCGTGCGCATCCACGCCATCGGCTTCCCCGTCGGCGGCGGCATGACGCCGTTTACAAACATCCGCTTTTCCGCCCTAATGAGAGCCATGTGCGAGCGCAACGACGGCACTTTCGTCGGTCTCACCAACGTCAGGGTCTGCGCCGCCACCTTCGAGGTCAACGGGGTCCGGCAATGCGTCGGAGGCAACTGAGTCGCCCGCCCGTCACGGATCACCCGTCCTCCCGCGACGTGCGGCGTCGCGCGCGGCTCGCACCGCTGCTGCCGTTGCTGATGCTGCCGTTCGCCGGTTGCGGCGGCGTGAAGATCGCGCCGCAGCCGGTGCTGCCCAAGGCGCTGGTGCAGCCCGTACCGGCTCGCGTCGGTTTCGTGCTGCCGCCCGATCAGAAGGACTACGCCCACAACGAGACCCGCGGCGGCGTGCCCTGGAGCGTCTCGCTGGGCGAGGGCCAGCGCAAGCTCGCGCGCGAGGTCTTCAAGGCGAGCTTCCGGGCCGCCGAGGAGTTCGAGGACCTCGAGGTGGCCAAGCGCGCGGCGGGGCTGCAGGGCATCTTCGAGGCGCGGATCGAGCAGTATTCCTTCGCGACCGCGCGCGAGACCGGCGGCGACTACGTCGCGGTGACGATCCGCTACCGCATCCTGCTGCGCACGCCGCGGGGCGAGCCGGTCGATGCCTATACGCTGACCGGCTACGGCAACAGCGAGGCCGGTGGCATGAGCAGCAGCACGCCGCTCGAGATGGCGACGCGCGCAGCGATGCGCGACGCGGCGGCGAAGTTCCTCACCCAGTTCCCGGAGCAGCCTGCGGCGAAGGTCCTCGCCAGCGGCCAGCCGCTGGTCGCCGCGGCCACCGGCCAGGGCACGCCACTCGCGACGCTGCAGGCGATCGAGGCGGTGCCGGTCCGCGCGTCCCGCCGTGGCAAGACCGGTACCGGCCATCCGACGCCGCCGCCCGCGACCTTGCCCGACTTCGGCGCGGGTTCCGGTGCGGGCGGCGCTCCGGCTGCAACGAGTCCTGCGCCGGTCGCCGCGCCCACCGTGCCCGGCGGGGAATCCGTCGAGCCGTCCGCGCAGGTTCCCGCGCCGCCGCCACCGGCCGGCGCCGAGCCACCGTCACCGCCCGGCGCGGAATCTGCCGAACCACCCGCGTCCGTCGAGCCGCCTGCGCAGCGAGGCAGCCGGGATCAGGCCCCGGCCGCAGCTCCGGTTCCGGTACCGGCCGGCGCCGAGCCGTCGCCCGGTGCGGCGCCGGCCGCGGGCGGTCTCAGCGTGCGTCCGCGGGTTCCTGCGGCGCCTTCACCAGCACCCGCTCGCGCAGCGTGACGCCCTCGGTGGCCACCGGCTCGCCGTTCTCGAGCCGCGGTGCGTAGCGCGCCTTGCGCACCGCGAACAGCGTCGCCTTCTCGATCGACTGCGGCGCGTCGGTGCCGACGGTCTCGACGTCGGCGACCTTGCCGTCGGCGAGCACCTTGAAGCGCGTCTCGACGTAGCGCTCCTCGTAGCTGCCCGGATCGTTCGGGCGCGCGCGCGCGATCGATGCAGAGGGCGGCCGGTAGGCGAGGCGCCGCGGCGCCTGCAGCAGCACGGCTGCGTCGTTGCCGGCCGCGACCAGTTCCTTCCAGCCTTCGCGGTAGGCCTGGTTCGCCTTGGCGGTCGCGCCGCCGATCAGGTACCAGTCGCCGAGCTCGACCAGCGTCTCGCCGCGGGCGCGGCGGTCGACCGGGTCGACCTTCGACAGCGCCTCGAGGGCATAGCGCAGCGCACGCTCGCCGTCCGGGTTCAGGCGGTTCTCCTGCCCCATCTGCTGCAGCGACGCGTTGGCCTGGAACGGATCGGGCGGTGCCTCGGCTTCCTCCGGGCCGTAGATGAACTCGAGATAGTAGGTGCGGGCGAGGCCGCGCAGCGACCCGACCGACTGCGGCGTGCCGCGTCCCGCGACGCTCTCGGCGATCATCAGCGCGCGCGCATGCAGGCCGCGCGCGGTCGTGTAGCGGCCGACGAATTCGTTCCAGCGCGCGAGGCGGTCGAGCGGCTCGAGCATGCGCAGGTCGTTGCGCCCGTAGGCGGACTCGGCGACGCGGAAGGCGTACTGGTTCTCCTTCTCGGCGTCCTGCAGCCGGTCGAGCGCGACGTAGCTCTCGATCAGCGGATCGAGGATGTCGAGCTGCTCGACGTTGAACAGGCCGTCGAGGTTGCGCGACAGGTCGACGGCGCGCTTCAGCGCAGTCGCGGCCTCCGCATGCTGCCGGGTCGCGAGATAGGTCTCGCCGAGGCCCGTCAGCGGGCGCATCAGCATGCGATCGGCGCCGGCGAGCTTGCCCTCGATCAGCCGCACGGCCCGCAGGTAGGCGGTCTCGGCGGCCGGGTAGTCGCCGAGACGGTAGTAGACGGTGCCGAGATTGGTCAGCGGATTGACGAGCTGGCGGTCGTCCGGACCGTACTGCTGCTCGGTCAGCTCCACGAGGCGCTGCGCGATCGGCAGCGCAGCAGTGAAGTGGTCGGCGTCGAACTCGGCCCGGAACGCCTTGTAGACGTCGTGGCGCTCGGCATCGGTGGCCGCGGGCGAGGGCGCGGATGGAGGCGCGGGCGAGGGCGCGGGCACAGGCGCTGCCGCTGGTACGGGCGCGGGCGCGGGCGCGGCCGTCGGTGCAGCGCCGGCCGCGAGCAGCGACGCGACGCAGGCGGCGGGGATCAGTTGGCGCGGTAGCATCGGTGATGTCCGTTCGGTCGGGTGTCCTGTGGCGCCGGTCAGCGGCGCTCGAAGAGATAGTGGGAGACGAACCACTCGCGGCCGCCGCCGTAGCCCCAGAGCTCGGCGCAGGACATGAAGAACACGCGCCAGTAGACCCACCATTTGAGCGCATGGTCGGCACCGTAGGCCTGCTCGAGCACCGGCATCACGGCGGCGCGGCGCGCGCCTCGGCGGCGTCGAGGCCGGCCGCGGCCTGTGCGACGTCGAAGCTGTCGTAGCAGCAGCTCGAGTATTTCAGGTGCCGGCCGAGCACCTGCCGGTAGAACTCGGCCGGCATCTCGTAGTGCTGAGCGTTCGCCTCGGCGGTGTGGATCGCGATCGGGCTTTCGCGCAGGCGCCGCACGAGCTCCATGAGCCGCGCCTGCTGCCGCTGCGGGTCGCCCTGGTCCTCCGTGCGCAGCCGCTCGGCCAGCAGCGCGCGGACGCGGCGGCGGACCAGCCAGTCGGGCACGCGGTCCGACTCGAGCAGCCGCATCGGGAACGAGGTGGCTGCGTCGTCGGCCGGTGCGGGGGTGGGGGTCGGTGCGGTGGAAACCGTCATGATGTCGCCAGGCCGTGAATCCTTCCAGCGGGCCGGGCATCCACAGTATCACGATGGCCCGCGGCTCGCCGCCGCGGCCGGCCGTGTCGGAGATGGATGACGCGCGCAGCGGCTTTGCCTAAGCTCACCGCCGCATGGATCGTGTTGCGAACGCCAAGCCATCCGGCACCCCGCCGGGCGCGCGACAGGCCTGGGTCTTCGGCGCCTCCGGCCTGGTCGGCCGTCGTCTCGTCGATGCCCTGCTCGAGTCGAGCGACCACGCGCGCGTGACCGCCGTGACGCGTCGTCCCTTCGGCCGCGAACATCCGCGCCTTGCCAACCGCATCGTCGCCTTCGAGCGCCTGGAGTCGCAGCTCGGTGGCGTCGCCTGCCACGACGCGTTCTGCTGCCTCGGCACGACGCTCGCCCGGGCCGGCTCCGAGGCCGCCTTCCGCGCGGTGGACCACGACGAGGTGCTGCGGGTCGCGCGTATCGCCCGCGAGGCCCGTGCCGAGCGCTTCGTACTGGTGTCGGCCGCCGGTGCCGACCCGGCTGCGAAGAACTTCTATCTGCGCGTCAAGGGCGAGACCGAAGTCGACGTTGCCGCCCTCGGTTTCCCGGCGCTCGACATCGTCCAGCCCGGGCTGCTGCTCGGCGGCTCCCGCGCCGAGTCGCGGCCGCTCGAGTCGGTGGCACGCCTGCTGATGCCGCTGGCGAATCCCCTGCTCGGCGGTGCGCGCAAGGCCTGGCGGGGCATCGACGTCGGCGTGCTGGCGCGGGCCATGGTCGCCCTCACGCGCAGCGGCCGACGGGGCGTCAACCGCTACACCTACGAGGCGCTGCACAAGCTCGCCGCTAGGGCGGGCGCGGCGCGCTGAGCTCGCGGGCGCGGCTCCGGCGCTCAGCGCACCCGTACCGCTGCTCCCGGCCGCTGCGCCACGCGCACGACGACCGCCGCCAGCACCATCACGGCGAGGTCCGTGGTATCCGGTACGCGATCCGGCAGCCAGCGCTGCGCGAATTCCACGACCGCGGTCAGGCCGAGCAACGCCAGCGTGCCGAGGCCGACGCCGAGGGCGCTGCCCGCGGCGATCCAGACGACGCCGATGGCGACGAACAGGCGTTCGAGCGTACCGAAGTAGAGCGCGTCGACGCGGCCGTCGACGAGCCCCGCGAACGGCATCCAGCTGGCCGGTTGCGGCGTCGCGGAGAACGCGAACGGCGCCAGGCCCGAGACCAGCAGCGCGACGCAGACGATGCCGAGCAGCGGCGTGCGCGAGCTCGAATGCGTGCGGCTGCGCAGGCGCGCGACGACCGGCAGCGCGAGCGCGACGGCGATCAGCTCGTCGGGGGTCAGCGTCTGGCCGACGAACAGCAGCCGCGCGGCCAGCGACAGCGCGATCACGCCGAGGAACAGCGGCCAGAAGATCTCGCGTCGGAACAGCGTGCGCATCACCGCCGACAGCACCAGGCAGGCAGCCAGCCAGGCCGCGACGCCGCCGACCGACGGCGACAGCGACAGGCTCGCGTCGATCGCGGCGCGCACCCTCCCCGGCCGCAGCCGCGGCAGAAAGGGTGCGGCATGCGCCGCGACCCACAGCGCCAGCAGCAGGCCGAGTGCGGGACTGACGTTGAGCCGGCGCAGGCGCGTCGCCAGCGGTCGCACCGGCAGCAGCGCGAACAGCAGCGCGAGCGTCGCGCCGATCGCGGTGCTGGCGACGTTCAGCACCCAGTCGGCGAGGCTCGGCACGCGCGCGCGGATCGCGTGCTGCAGCACCTCGACGCCGATCGACAGCAGCGCGCCCGCGGCGA
>JADLDF010000014.1 GCA_020846815.1 Gammaproteobacteria bacterium
ACCTGCTGCCGAAGACCAGCGCGTATTACGAGATCTGGCTCGACGGAAGGAAGTACGTCGACTCGGGCGCCGGCGGCATCACCACCGTGCCCGTCGACGCCAGTCGCGACGCCGAGCCGATCCTCGGCCCCACCTACCTGCCGCGCAAGTTCAAGGCGGCGATCGCGCTGCCGCCGGTCAACGACGTCGACGTGTTCTCGCAGGACCTCGGTTTCATCGCGATCGTCGAGCATGGCCGCATCGCCGGCTTCGACCTGACGGTCGGCGGCGGCATGGGCACGACCCACGGCGAGCCGGCGACCTACGCGCGTCTCGCGAGCCTCATCGGCTTCCTGCCGCCCGAACGTCTGCTCGAAATCGCCGAGACCGTGGTCGGCATCCAGCGCGACTTCGGCGACCGCAGCAACCGCAAGCACGCGCGCCTCAAGTACACCATCGACGACCGCGGCCTGCCCTGGTTCCAGGAAGAGCTCGCGCGCCGCCTAGGCGGGCCGCTCGCGCCGCCGCGGCCCTTCCACTTCACTGGCTCGGGCGACCGTTTCGGCTGGTACCAGGGCGAGAACGGCCTGTGGCAGGTGACGCTGCGCATTCCCGCGGGTCGCATCGTCGACCGCGACGATGCGCCCTGGCGCACCGGCATGCGACGCATCGCCGAAGTGCATCGCGGCCACTTCCGCATCACGCCGAACCAGAACCTGGTCATCGCCGACGTCGCGCCGGCCGACCGGCCGGCGATCGAGGCACTGCTGCGCGAGCACCGGCTGGACCTGCACGAACGCGCCTCGCCGGTGCGCCTTGACGCGCTCGCCTGCGTCGCCATGCCGACCTGCCCGCTGGCCATGGCCGAGGCCGAGCGCTACCTGCCGGATTTCGTCGGCCACCTCGAGCGCCTGCTCGATGCGCACGGCCTCGCCGGCGAGCCGCTGCTCGCGCGCATGACCGGCTGCCCGAACGGCTGCGCCCGCCCCCAGCTCGCCGAGATCGCGCTGATCGGCAAGGCGCCGGGCCGCTACAACCTCTACGTCGGCGGCGACTCGCGCGGCCAGCGCATGAACCGCCTGCACCGCGAGAACCTCGACGAAACCGCGCTGCTCGCCGAGATCGACCAGCTGTTCGCGCGCTGGGCGCGCGAGCGGGCGCCACAGGAGCGCTTCGGCGATTTCTTGCACCGCTTGTGGCCCGCGGGGCCGATCGACGTCGCCGGAGCGACGGCATGAACGCGCACGCCGTCGCCGCTGCTGTCGACTTCGCTGCCGCCGACTCCACCGCGGTCGACTCCACCGCAGTCGAAGCCGCTGCCCATGATCCCACCGCGCTGCAAGCACTGTCGCAGCAGCTCGAAGCGTTGACGCCGGAAGCCCGGATCGACCGGACGCTCGCCAGGCTGCCAGGTGCTTTCGTGCTGTCCTCGAGCTTCGGCGCCCAGGCCGCGGTCGCGCTGCACATGCTCACGCAGATCGACCCGAAGATCCCGGTGATCCTGGTCGACACCCAGTACCTGTTCGCCGAGACGCTGCAGTTCGCGGCCGACCTGCAGCACCGGCTCGGCTTCGACCTGCGCGTCTATCGCGCGCCGCTGTCGGCCGCCGAGTTCGAGACACACCACGGCCGGCTCTGGGAACGGGGCACCGAAGGGCTGCAGCAGTACAATGAGATCATGAAGCTCGAGCCGTTCCGGCGCGCGCTGCGCGAGCTCGGCGTCGGCACCTGGTTCTCGGGCCTGCGCCGCGCACAGTCCTCGACGCGCCGCGGCCTGCCGGTGCTGCAGCGTCTCGACGGCCGCTTCAAGGTCCATCCGATCGTCGACTGGACCGACCGTGACGTCGGCGCCTATCTCAAGCGCCACGGCTTGCCCTACCACCCGCTCTGGGACAAGGGCTATGTGTCGATCGGCGACCGGCATTCCACGCGTACTCTCGCCGAGGCCGGCGACGCGGAGCTGACGCGCTTCAACGGCCTGAAGCGCGAGTGCGGCCTGCACGGCCTCGAAGGCTGAGCGCCCGCGGGGGGCGTCATGGACTACTTCCCGCTGTTCCTCGATCTGCGCGACCGGCCCGTGCTGCTGGTCGGCGGCGGTGCGGTCGCCGCACGCAAGCTCGCACTGCTGCTCGAGGCCGGTGCCGCCGTCACGGTCGTCGCCCCGGCGCTGGACGCGGCGCTGCGCTCGCCGCCGCTCGCCGGCCGCTTCCGCTGGCAGGAGTCGCGCTTCGCGCCGCAGATGGTCGCGGGCCAGCGCCTCGCGATCGCAGCCACGGGCGATCGCACCGTCAATGCCGAGGTGGCCGCGGCCGCGGAGCAGGCCGGGCTGCCGGTCAACGTCGTCGACGACGCACGGCTCTCGAGCGCGATCGTGCCGGCGATCGTCGACCGCTCGCCGCTGCTGATCGCGATCTCGACCGCCGGCACGGCGCCGATGCTGGCGCGGCTGCTGCGCGCGCGCCTCGAGACCACGATCGACGAATCCTTCGGCGCGCTCGCGCGGCTGCTCGGCCGCGCACGCCGTCGCATCGTCGCCGCGCTGCCGGACGGCGCGGCGCGCCGCCGCTTCTACGACGACACCCTCGCCGGTCCGGTCGCGAGCCTCGTGCGCGCCGGCCGCGAGGCGCAGGCCGAAGCGGCGCTGGACGCGGCGCTGCAGGCTGCGGCAACGGCAACGACGGGCGCACGACCCCCTGCCATACCAGTAACCGCGACAGCGACAACGAACGCAACGGCAACCGCGAGCTCCACGGCGATCGCGGACGTCGCCGCGAGTGCGGGTGCGACCGCGGCTGGACCGCACGCGCGGCCCGGCCAGGGACGCGTGCTGCTGGTCGGCGCCGGCCCGGGCGATCCCGGGCTGCTGACGTTGCGTGCGCTGCGCGCGCTGCAGGAGGCCGACGTCGTGCTGCACGACGGGCTCGTGTCCGAAGAGGTACTCGCACTGGCGCGACGCGACGCGACGCGCAGCGCGGTTGCGAAGCAAGGCGGCGGCGCGCAGGTGCCGCAGGTCGAGATCGACGCCCGCCTGGTCGAGCTCGCGCGCCGGGGCCTGACCGTCGTGCGTCTCAAGGGCGGCGATCCGTTCGTGTTCGGCCGCGGCGGCGAGGAGCTGCGCGTGCTGCGCGCCGCGGGCATCGCCTACGAGGTCGTGCCCGGCATCACCGCCGCGCTCGGTGCGGCCGCTTATGCCGGCATCCCGCTGACCGATCGCGACCTTGCGGCCGGCGCGCGGCTGCTGACCGCGCGCCGCGCGAGCGACACCGCCTCCGCCGCCGCTGCGACCACCGCGGCCACTGCCGCCAACACCGCCGCCATCGACTCCGCCATCAGCCGTCCCGTTGTCATCAATCCCACCACCACCGGCCCCACCGCCACTCGCTCCTCCGTCATCGACGACGACGCCTCCGACCTCGCCGCCCACGGCGCCGGCCGCGATACGCTCGCGATCTACATGGGCCGCGCGCGGCTGCGCGATGCGGCGCGCGAGCTGCAGCGCGGCGGCCGCGACCCGCGCACGCCGGTGGCCCTGATCGAGCACGCGACGCGTGCGCAGCAGCGCATCGTGACGACCACGCTCGCCGAGCTCGCACGCGACGACCTCAGCCACGACCTGCACGGACCCGTGGTCATGATCGTCGGTGAGGTGGCCGCGCTCGCCGCGGAGCTGCACTGGTTCGGCGCCGCCCCCGAGAGCCTCGCCGCGGTCGCGGCCGGCCTGGCGCTGGAGCAGGCCTCGTGAGCCGCGAGCTCGTGATCGGCGCGCGCGGCAGCGCGCTGTCGCGGATCCAGGCGGTGCTGGTCGGCGAGGCGCTGACGCGCGCCCACGCCGGCCTGCGGATCCGCTACGCATTCAGCGCCGCGCCCGCGGACCTCCCCTATGCCGAGGCCGGCGACGTGCCGCTGCCGCCCCATGCCGCGACGCCGATCGGCACGATCAACCGCGGCGGCGGCTTCGCCGTGCACCTGCACGACCAGCTCGATGCGACACGGATCGATCTCGCCGTGCATTCCTGGAAGGACCTGCCGCTGCCGGAGCGCGCCACGACCACGATCGCGGCGACGCTGCCGCGCGCCGATGCGCGCGACGTGCTGGTGTTCTCGCGCGCCGGCCTCGAACGCCTGCTCGCCGGCGAGGGCGACGGCACGCTGCGCGTGCTGTCCTGCTCGGAGCGGCGCCGCACCAACCTGCGTCCCTTCCTCGACTGGGCGCTGCCGTTCCGGCCGCGCGCGCTCGAGTTCCCGCCGGTACGCGGTGACATCGAGCGCCGGCTCGGCGCGCTGCTGGCCGGCCAGGGTCACGCGGTCGTGATCGCCAAGGCCGCGCTCGATCGCATGCTGCTGGCTCCGGCGCCGCAGTTCGATGCGACCCGCGAGCGCGTGCGCGCCGCGCTCGAGCACTGCCGCATCATGGTCGTGCCGCTGACCGCCAACCCGGCCGCGCCCGGCCAGGGCGCGCTCGCGATCGAGGTGCGCCGCGACCGCCCCGACCTGCAGGCACTGCTGGAGCCGGTCAACGCAGCCGCGACCTTCCGCCTGGTGCGCGAGGAGCGCGCCGGCCTCGCCGCGCTCGGCGACGACGACACGCCGGTCGGCATCACCGCCCTCGACATCGGCTTCGGCGACGTCGAGTTCCGCGGTGGCGAATACCACGGCCGGCGCATCGACCGCATCGGCCTGCGACGCCACGAACCGCTGCCGCTGCCGCGCGACGCTGCTGCCGTCTGGTGCGGCGACGAGGCCGGCGCCGATCCGTTCCGCCGCGTGGCGCTCGCGCCGCCCGCGCCGGCGACGGACGCGGCCACGGGGCTGCTGGTCGCGCGCGCCGAGGCCCTGCCGGCGCACTGGGTGCCGCATGAACGCCAGTGCCTCTGGACACCGGGCCTCGCCACCTGGCGCCGCCTCGCCGCGCGCGGCATCTGGGTCAACGGCTCCGACGAGAGCCTCGGCGAGACCGCGGCCGCCGACGTGCGGCATTTCTTCCCGGGCCTGACGCGCTGGATCAAGCTCTCGCACGACTCGGGCTTCGATCCGGGCCGCGCCGAGCTGCTGCCCACCTACCGCCTGGAGCGCGTGCGCGCGCCGCTCGCGATCCACGATCGCACGCATTTCTTCTGGAACAGCGGCTCGCAGTTCCTCGAATACCTGCGTGCCATGCCGGGCCTCGAGCGCGCCGCACTGCACGGCTGCGGCCCCGGCAACACGCTGCGCGTGATCCGCGCCACGCTCGGTGCCGCGCGCGTGCGGCCGTTCCTCTCCGCGGCGCAGTTCCGCGCCGAGCTGCTGGCATGAAGCGCCTGCAGCGCCTCAGGTCCACGGCCGCGCTGCGCGAGCTCGTGTCCGAGGTCGGCTTCGGCGTCGCGCAGCTCGTGCAGCCGCTGTTCGTGGTCGAGGGTCTCGCCTCGCCCGAAGCCGTGCCCGGCCTCGGCGACAACGAACGCCTGCCGCTCGGTGAGCTCGGCGCGCGCATCGAACGCGACCTCGCCGCAGGCGTCCGTCAGTTCATGCTGTTCGTGGTACCGGCCGCGAAGCAGGCACGCGGCTTCGACGCCGGCTTCGCCGCGCGCGCGATCGAGACCGTCAAGCTGCGCAGCCGTGGCGACGCGGCGCTCTGGGTCGACACCTGCCTCTGCAGTCACACCACCTCGGGCCACTGCTGCCTGCACGATGCGCGCGGCCGCCAGGACCTGCCCGGCACGCTCGCCGAGCTTTCGCAGCTCGCGCGCGCCTATGCCGACGCCGGTGCCGACGGTATCGCACCGAGCGACATGAACGACGGCCGCGTCGCGCGACTGCGTGCGACGCTCGACGCCGCCGGCCACGATCTCGTGCCGATCATGAGCTACAGCAGCAAGTTCGCGAGCAGCCTCTACGGCCCGTTCCGCGTCGCCGCTGATTCGACGCCCCGGCACGGTGATCGCCGCGACTACCAGCTCGACGTGCGCAGCGCGCGCGAGGCCCAGGCCGCGAGCCAGCGCTGCGCCGAGGAAGGCGCCGACCTGCTGATGGTCAAGCCCGGCATGAGCTCCATCGACCTCATCGCCGGTATCGGTGCGCGTACCGGGCTGCCGGTCGGCGCCTACCAGGTGAGCGGCGAGTACGCCGGGCTCGCTCTGCTGGCCCGCGAGGGTCTCGCCGACTTCGGCGCCGCGCTGCTCGAAAGCTGGTACGTCATGCGCCGCGCCGGCGCCGCCTTCATCGTCACCTATGGTGCGCGCCGTGCGCGCGCGCTCGGCCTGCCCTGAACGCGCCGGAGGCCGTCATGGATCGCTTCGACTACGACGCTTTCTTCGACGACGAGCTGGGACGGCTGCACCGCGAGGCCCGCTACCGGCGTTTCCAGCAACTCGGCCGCGAGCTCGCGCCGGGCCCAGTCGCGTTCACGACCATCGACGGCCTGCGCCGCGCCGTCACGGTCTGGTGCAGCAACGACTATCTCGGCATGAGCCGCCACCCGCTGGTGCTCGAAGCCAGCCGGCTCGCGCTGGCGCGCTACGGCGCCGGCGCCGGTGGCACGCGCAACATCTCCGGCACGCACGAGCCGATCGTCGCGCTCGAAGCCGAGCTCGCTGCGCTGCACGGCAAGGAGGCCGCGCTGGTCTTCTCTTCCGGTTACGTCGCCAACGACACCGTGCTCGCCACGCTGGCCGCGCGCCTGCCCGGCTGCATCGTGCTCTCCGATGCCGACAACCATGCCTCGATGATCGAGGGCATGCGCCGCAGCCGCGCCGAGGTCCAGGTCTTCGCGCACAGCGATCCGGCCGCGCTCGATGCACGGCTGTCGCAGGTCGACCCGGCGCGCCCGAAGCTCGTGGCGTTCGAATCGCTGTACTCGATGAACGGCGACGTCGCGCCGCTGCGCGAGCTGCTCGCCGTGGCGCGCCGCCACGGCGCGCTCAGCTACGTCGACGAAACCCACGCGGTCGGCGTGCACGGCCCGCAGGGCGGCGGCCTGCTCGAAGCGCACGACCTGCTCGACCAGGCGGACATCGTCCAGGGCGGCCTCGGCAAGGGCTATGGCGTGGTCGGCGGCTTCGTCACCGGCCGTCGCCCGCTGATCGATTTCGTGCGCAGCCATGCGCCGGGGTTCATCTTCACGACCGCGCTGCCGCCCGCGGTCGCGGCTGCGGCGCTCGCCAGCGTGCGCCACCTGCGCAGCAGCCAGACCGAGCGCCTGGCGCTGCGCCGCCGCGTCGAGGGACTTCGCGCGCGCCTGCAGGCTGCCGCCCTGCCTGTGCTGCCGACCACGGCACAGATCCTGCCGCTGCTGATCGGCGATTCGGCGCGCTGCACGCTGCTCGCCGAGCGCTTGCTGCGCGAGCACTCGGTGTACCTGCAGCCGATCAACTACCCGACCGTGCCGCGCGGCGCCGAGCGGTTGCGCATCACGCCCTCGCCGCTGCACGACGAGGCGATGACCGACGCGCTGGTCGAAGCGCTGGTCGCGATCGTGCCGCCGGGGTCCATCGTGCAGCGCAGCGCGGACGCACTGCCGGCGGTTGCAGCGACGGACTGCGCCGCGTCGCGCTGAGGATCCGCCCCGGCACGCGGCACTTCGCCGCCGTCCGCTTCCGCCGGCTCGCCCGGCCCCGGCCCGCAGCGCAACATGGGCGCTTTTCCGGACGCCACGCCGGCGCACCACGCTTTTCGCGCCGATATCAGCGCCGACACGCGGCGCGGCGCTCGCCGCTCGCTTCGGCCGACCTGCCCTGACAGGTCGCACACTGCCCTCTGTTCGCCAGGGCTTGGACACGTCGCACGTCGCCTTGCCCCACAGAGGCTGGGCACACCGCCCGGCGCTGGCCTATAGTCTCCGAATGCAAGCCGCATACCTCTTCGACGCCGTGCGCACGCCGCGCGGCAAGGGCAAGGCCGACGGTGCGCTCGCCGCAGTCTCGCCCTACGAGCTCGTCGCCCAGCTGGTCGAGGCGCTGCGACGTCGCAACGGTGCCGCGGCCCTCGCCGAGGTCGAGCGCGTCGCGCTCGGCTGCGTCACGCAGGTCGGCCCCCAGGGCGGACACGTGGCGCTCATGGCCCGCAGCTATGCCGGCCTGCCCGACACCGCGGTCGCGACCACGCTCAACAACTACTGCGTCTCCGGCATGAGCGCGACGGCGCTGGCCGCGCGCGGCATCGCCAGCGGCGAGGAAGGCCTGGCGCTCGCCGGCGGCGTCGAGAGCATGTCGCAGGCGCCGTTCGAGGGCGACCGCGCCGCGTTCTTCGCCGACCCCGCGCTGGCCGCAAGGCTGCGCTACGTCTCGCCGCCCATCGTCGGCGACCTGCTCGCGACCCTCGAGGGCCTGAGCCGCGAGGAGCTCGACGCGGTCACGGTCGATTCGCACCGGCGCGCCGGCCTCGCCTGGCAGGAGGGCCGCTACGCCTCGAGCGTCGTGCCGGTCGCGCGCGCCGACGGCAGCGTGGTCGAGCGCGACGAGCTGGTGCGCCCGGGGCTCGGCACGGCCGACCTCGCGCGCTTCCAGCCGGCTTTCGGCGCGCTCGGCGCCCAGGGCCACGACGCGCTGCTGACCGCGGCGATCCCGGGCCTCGAGGAAGTCCAGCACCTGCATTCGGTCGCGCACTGCCCGCCGATCGCCGACGGTGCCTGCCTGCTGCTGCTCGGTTCCGCGCAGCGCGGCGCCGAGCTCGGCCTGCGGCCGCGCGCGCGCATCGCCGGCGCGGCCGAGGTCAACACCGATCCGCTGCAGCCGTTCGCGGCCGGGCTCGCAGCGATGCAGCGCCTGCTGCGACGGGCGAATCTCGCGCCGCGCGACCTCGGCGCGATCGAATACATGGAAGCCTTCGCGGCCGTCCCGGCGACCTTCCGCCGCCGCGCGCTCGTCGACGACGCGCGCGTCAACGCCGGCGGCGGCCATCTCGCGATGGGCCATCCGATGGGCGCCTCCGGCGCGATCCTGGTCACCAGCCTGCTCGCCGAAATGGAGCGTCGCGACGTCGAGTGGGGCATGGCCGTCGCGCACGCGGTCTCCGGCGTCGGCGCGGCCGTGCTGCTGCAGCGGGGCGGCTGACCATGAGCGCACCGGCGCCGCTCGCCGCCGCGCGGGAGACGCCCTACGCCTGGTACGTCGTCGGCGTGCTGATGCTCGCCTACGTCGTGTCGTTCGTCGACCGGCTGATCCTCGGTCTGCTGGTGCAGCCGATCCGTGCCGACCTCGGCATCTCCGACACCCAGATCGGCCTGTTGGCCGGCGTCGGCTTCGCGCTGTTCTACACCGTCATGGGCGTGCCGCTGGCGCGGCTCTCCGACTCGACCAACCGCCGCTGGCTGATCGTCGCAGGGGTCGCACTGTGGAGCGTGATGACCGCGGCCAGCGCGTTCGCGACCAGCTTCACGAGCCTGCTGCTGGCGCGCATCGGCGTCGGCATCGGCGAAGCGACGCTGGCGCCGGCGGCCAGCTCGATGATCGCAGACTACTTCCCGCGCGATCGCGTCGCGCGCGCGATGGGCGTGTATTCCACCGGCGTCTATCTCGGCGCAGGCCTCGCGCTGCTGGCCGGCGGCCTGGTCGTCGCCGCGGTCGCCGACGGCGGCACGATGCGCCTGACGGGGCTCGGCGAGTTCAATACTTGGCAGCTCGCCTTCCTGATCGCCGCGGCACCCGGCGTACTGGTGGTCGCGCTGCTGCTGACGGTGCGCGAGCCGCCGCGGCGCGAGCATCTGGCCGCGGACGCCACCGCCGACCGCACGCCGCCGCTGCGCGAGCTGCTCGCCTTCATCGGCCGCCACCGCCGGCTGCTCTCCGGCCACTGCATCGGCTACGGCTGCCTCGGCACGGCCGTGACCGCCTGGCTGGTCTGGGCACCGGAGATGCTGCACCGCGCGCACCAGGTGCCGATCGGCACCGCCGCACTCGCCTATGGCGGCCTGCTGGTCACGCTCGGCACGCTCGGGCCGTTCGCCGGTGGCTGGTGGGCGCAGCGCGCCGCGGCACGCGGCCATGCCGATGCCGAGATCCGCGTCTCGCTGATCGCCGCCGTCGTGCTGGTGCCGCTGGTCGCGGTCGCGCCGCTCGCGCCCTCGCTCGGCGCCGCGACCCTGGTGCTGGCGCCGGTGGTGCTGCTGCTCGCCGTGCCGCAAGGCCTGGCCGCGACCGTGCTGCAGCTGATCGCGCCCAACCGGCTGCGCGGCCAGCTGCTGTCGGCGTTCATGCTGGTCGCGGTGCTCGCGGCCTATGCAGTCGGCCCGACCGCGGTGCCATTGCTGGCCAAGGGCGTGTTCGGCTCCGAGCAGGCGCTCGACCGCGC
>JADLDF010000015.1 GCA_020846815.1 Gammaproteobacteria bacterium
AGTAGGCGCCGGGCGCGGTGTGCACGTAGGCGACGCGGTCGCCCTTGCGGAAACCCTTCACCTTCCGCCCGACCGCGAGCACGACCCCCGCGGCCTCGCGGCCGAGGCTGCCGGGAAGTGCCATCGGATAGAGGCCGGTGCGATCGTAGACGTCGATGTAATTGACACCTATCGCCGTGTGGCGCAGCTGCACCTCGTCGGCGCCGGGTGCGCCGACCTCGACGTCGACATATTGCAGGACATCAGGGCCGCCGGTGCGCTCGATCCGGATCGCCTTTGCGTTTGCCTTGGCCATCGCTGTCGCCATCACCATCCCCTCCCTATCCCCTGTCCTCGGACTGCCCGAAAGAAAGAAACCTCTGCGCGAGTCCGGCAAGCTAGCCGGTGCTCTGGCCGCACGCAAGCAAGTATCCGCACCGGTCAGCCATTTCGTATGATGGCCGCAGCATGTCCATCCCCCCTGCAGCGGTCGCTTCGTTCCAGACGACCCGGTACACAGCCGACGATGGCGTCGCGCTCACGGCCGACGTCGCCGAACCCCGCCACCGCGAGGCGCCCACGGTCGTGCTGCTGCATGGCGGCGGGCAGACCCGTCATTCCTGGGGCGCGGCGGCGCAGACCCTGGCCAAGCGCGGCTATGGCGTCGTCAACCTCGACGCCCGCGGCCACAGTGACAGCGGCTGGTCCGCCGACGGTCGCTATGGCCATGAACGGTTCGCGCAGGACCTGCAGGTCGTGACGGCGACGCGGCGCCAGCCGCTCGCGCTGGTCGGTGCCTCGATGGGCGGCGCCACGGCGCTGACCTACGTCGGATACGGCTTCGAGCCGGCCGCTGCCGCGCTGGTGCTGGTCGACATCGTGCCGCGGATCGAGCTCGAAGGCGCCGAGCGGATCCGCGCCTTCATGCGCGCGAACCCCGACGGGTTCGCGAACGTCGAGGAAGCGGCCGACGCGGTGGCGCGTTACTACCCGCACCGCCCGCGGCCGCGGGACAGCAGCGGCCTGATGAAGAACCTGCGGCCGCGCCCCGACGGACGCCTGCGCTGGCACTGGGACCCGCACGTCATAGATGGCCCGCACACGGTCGAGCCGCCGACCTTCCAGGCGATGCTCACCGAGGCGAGCCGCCGGGTGCGGATCCCGACGCTGCTGGTACGCGGCCTGCAGAGCGACATCGTCAGCGATGCGGGCGTCGCCTCGCTGCGGCAGGACCTGCCTCAGCTCGAGGTGTTCGACATCGCCGGCGCCGGCCACATGGTTGCGGGCGATCGCAACGATGCATTCAACGACGGCGTCATCACGTTCCTGGAGAGACACCTGCCTTCGGGCTGAGGCCGGAGCGGACGAGATCCGGCACGGATACGGACAGGAGCGCGGCCAGTCCGGATCCGGTCGGGCCGGATGCTCTTCTGCAAGGTGACGAGCCGCGCCACGGCGAGGCACGGCACGAGGCGGCAGCCGGCCGCGTCAGAGTGCGGCGTCGTCGGTCTCGCCCGTGCGGATGCGGATCACCCGATCGATGTCGGTGATGAAGATCTTGCCGTCGCCGACCTTGCCGGTCTTGGCAGCCTTGACGATCGCCTCGACCACCTGGTCGACGAGGTCGCCGCGCACCGCGACCTCGATGCGGGTCTTGGGCACGAAGTCGACGACGTACTCGGCACCGCGATAGAGCTCGGTATGGCCGCGCTGCCGCCCGAAGCCCTTGACCTCGGTGACGGTCATGCCGGAAACGCCGATCTCCGAAAGCGCAGCCCGGACGTCGTCGAGCTTGAACGGCTTGATGATTGCGGTGACGAGCTTCATTCCAATTCTCCCGAACTTCTGTACGGCACGAAGGCCGGCGGGACAGGGGCCCCGCGCATTGCCATCAAGCATAGTGCAGCTTCCATGCCACGGACGAGGCAGCGACGAACCCGGCGAGATTCACGGGGTTGGCGTCCGGGGCGGCGGTGCCGCTGCACCATTATAGCGCAGCGTGGACACGAAACTGCCCGTACGTGGTGCGAATGCCGCGCGGCGCTTAAGCTGCCAGGGCATGACTGAAAGGATCGTCATCGTCGGCGCCGGACAAGCCGCTGCACAGGCCGTCGAAGTGCTGCGCCGCAAGGGCTTCGCGGGTTCGATCGCCGTGATCGGAGACGAGCCCTTCCTGCCCTACCAGCGTCCGCCGCTGTCGAAGAAATACTTCGCCGGCACGCTCGAACGCGATCGGCTGCCGATCCGGCACCAGTCGTTCTACGACGAGCATCGCGTCGACGTGCGGCTCGGGCGGCGCGCCGTCGCGATCGACCGTGCGGCGCGGCGTGTCGCGCTCGACGACGGTGCCGCCCTGCCCTATGACGCGCTGCTGCTCGCGACCGGTTCCACGCCGCGACGGATCACGGGCCCGGGTGCCGATCTCGCCGGCCTGCACTATCTGCGGACCATCGCCGATACCGACCGGCTGCGCGAGGCCGCGCGGCCGGGTACGCACGCGGTCGTGGTCGGCGGCGGCTACATCGGCCTCGAAGTCGCAGCTACCTGTCGCGAGCTCGGCGTCGAAGTCACGGTGCTCGAGATGGCCGATCGCGTCATGAACCGCGTGGTCTGCGAGACCGTGTCGCGCTACTACGAGGACGAGCATCGCCGGCACGGCGTGAACCTGGTGCTCGGGGCACGCATTGAAGCCTTCGTCGGCGACGCGCGCGGGCAGGTCGCGGTCGTGCGCTGCGCCGACGGGCGCGAGCATCGCGCCGACTTCGCCGTGATCGGCATCGGCGTGCTGGCGCAGGACGCGCTCGCCCGCGCGGCCGGGCTCGCCTGCAACAACGGCATCGTCGTCGACGAATACTGCCGCAGCTCGGACCCGGCGATCTGGGCGATCGGCGACTGCACCAACCATCCGTCGCTGCGCTATGGCTGCCGCGTGCGGCTCGAATCGGTCGACAACGCGTTCGAGCAAGCCGGCACCGCGGCACTGAGCATCCTCGGCACGCCGCTGGCACACGACAAGGTGCCGTGGTTCTGGTCGGATCAATACCACCACAAGCTGCTCATTGTCGGTCTCTCGCAGGGCCACGACCGGGTGGTGCTGCGCGGCGATCCTGCGATGCACGCATTTTCCTGCGCGTACCTGCGCGACGGCGAGTTGGTCGCGATCGATACGGTCAACAATGCCAGAGACCAGATGGCGGCACGCAAGCTGGTGGCGGCCCGCGTTCATCCGGACGTGGCGCGCCTGGCCGACCCGGCTGTGCCGCTGAAGGACTGCGTCCCGGGCTGAGCACGTCAGCCGGCCGCCCGGCGGCACCCGGGATCCAGTGCGTCCGTCGGCGGCTACCACGTACCGCAGCCGGCACGGCATAGGTAAAACCCCGTAGCGCCATACGGTGTTGCACACCGCCTCCGACCTCCTCGCGCTCCTAAAATAGCGTCAGTGATGCATGTTTGAAGTGTCGACCCTGGGAGACGAAGATGAAGCCGATTTCGACGAGTGTCCTGGCGATTGCCGCGGCGCTGGCGCTGCCCGCCGCAATGGCGCAAACCGGGACAGCCGCAGCGCCGACCGCGTTGCGCGCGCATGCCGCGGAAGCCGCCCCCAGCGCGCCCGCGGCCGCGCAGATGCAGGCCGGTGAGGCCAGCTACAAGGCGGCCTGCGTCGCCTGCCACCAGCCAGACGGCAAGGGTCTAGCGAACGCGTTCCCGCCGCTCGCGGGCTCCGACTACCTGCTGAAGGACAAGACCCGCGCCATCGCCACCGTACTGCACGGCCAGACCGGGCCGATCACGGTCAACGGCAAGCAGTTCGACTCAGTAATGCCGCCGATGACGCAGCTCAGCGACCTCGAGATCGCCAACATCCTCACTTATGTCAGCAACAGCTGGGGCAACAAGGGTTGGCTCGTCAGCGCGACCGACGTTGGCGCGGTACGCGCCAGCCAGCAGCCGGCGGTGACCGCCGGTTCGCCGTCCGAGCACCCGGGCACCTCGAAGGTCGAGCTCAAGTACCAGGGTGCGCCGTCGACGGTGCCTGCCGAGGAGGCGAAGACCGTCGTCAGTCCCGGCGCGCCGCCGATGAGCGAGCGCGAGTTCACGGTTGCCAAGCAGATCTACTTCGAGCGCTGCGCCGGCTGTCACGGCGTGCTGCGCAAGGGTGCGACCGGCAAGCCGCTCACTACCGATATCACGCAGAAGCGCGGCACGGACTATCTGAAGGTGTTCATCAAGTACGGTTCGCCGGCCGGCATGCCGAACTGGGGCACCTCCGGTGAGCTGAACGACGACCAGGTCGACATCATGGCGCGCTACGTGCAGCACGAGCCGCCGATGCCGCCCGAGTTCGGCATGAAGGAGATGCAGGAGACGCGCAAGACCTTCGTCGCTCCTGCGGACCGGCCGACGAAGAAGATGAACGATCTCGACATCGACAACTTGTTCGTCGTCACGCTGCGCGACTCAGGCGAGATCGCACTGATCGACGGCAACTCGAAGAAGATCGTCAACATCATCAAGACCGGCTATGCGGTGCACATTTCGCGTGTCTCGCATTCGGGCCGCTATGTCTACACCATCGGCCGCGACGCGAAGATCGACCTGATCGACCTGTGGATGCCGGTGCCGGACAAGGTCGAGGAGATCAAGGTCGGTCTCGAGGCCCGCTCGGTCGAGACCTCCAAGTACCACGGTTTCGAAGACAAGCTCGCCGTCGCCGGCACCTACTGGCCGCCGCAGTTCGTGATCATGGACGGCGAGTCCCTCGAGCCGAAGAAGATCTTCTCGACCCGCGGCATGACGGTCGACACGCAGGAATACCATCCCGAGCCGCGCGTGGCCGCAATCGTCGCCTCGCACGAGCATCCGGAGTGGATCGTCAACATCAAGGAGACGGGCAAGGTCATGCTCGTCAACTACAAGGACATCGACAACCTGCAGGTCACCGAGATCGGCGCCGCGCGCTTCCTGCACGACGGCGGCTGGGACATCACCAAGCGCTACTTCATGACCGCCGCCAACCAGTCGGACAAGATCGCGGTCATCGACTCCAAGGAACGCAAGCTCGCGGCACTGATCGACGTCGACAAGATCCCGCATCCGGGACGCGGCGCGAACTTCCGCGATCCGAAGTTCGGTCCGGTCTGGGTCACGAGCGCGCTCGGCAACGAGAAGGTCACGCTGGTCGCGACCGATCCCGAGAAGACCCCGGAACATGCCTGGAAGGTGGTGCGCACGCTCAAGGGCCAGGGCGGCGGCTCGCTGTTCGTGAAGACCCACCCGAAGTCGACCAACCTCTATGTCGACACGACCCTGAACCCGGACGAGAAGATCAGCCAGTCGGTGGCGGTCTTCGACATCAGGAACCTGGACGCACCCTACAAGGTGCTGCCGATCGCTGAATGGGCGAAGCTCGGCAAGGGTCCGAAGCGCATCGTGCAGCCGGAGTTCAACAAGGCCGGCGACGAGGTCTGGTTCTCGGTCTGGAGCGGCAAGGAGGAGGAGTCGGCGATCGTCGTGGTCGACGACAAGACACTGAAGCTCAAGGCAGTGATCAAGGACAAGCGCCTGGTCACGCCGACCGGCAAGTTCAACGTCTACAACACCACCAAGGACGTCTACTGAAGACGACTCAGTCGAGCTGCAGCGTGATGCCGAGTGTCACGCTGCGGCCCGGCCGGGTGTAGAGATCCAGCAAGGGATCGCCGGCCGACCGGCCGCGGATATCGGACCACTCGGCGTAGCGTCGATCGAACACGTTGAATACCGCCGCGCGCAGATGAACGTCCTCCGCCAGCTGCCAGCCGGCGATCAGGTCGAAGGTCGCAAAGCCGCCCGCACGGGCGAGCGCCCCCGCCGACTCATCGACACGGTCCTGGGAGGCGACCACCGTCAGCAGGCCCTGCAGCCGCCAGTCTCCCCCGACGGCCGCATACTCGAGCCCGGCAGTGCCACGCGCCGGCTCGATGGTGTTGAGCGGCCGGTCGGCAGCGGTGTCGTCACCGCGCAAATATTCGGCACTGAGGCTCGCGCTCCAGGGACCGTCGGGCCGGCCGAGAGGCATGCGCAGTGCGAGCTCGGCGCCCCAGATGCGCGCGCGGGCGCGATTCTGCGACTGGAAGATCAGGTAGCCGCTGGCCGGATCGACGCCGAGCGACACCCGCGATTCGATGAAGTCGCGATAGCGCGCGAGGAACACGCTCGCGGTCCCGGTGACAGCGCCGTCGCCGCGCAATCCAAGCTCGACGTGATCGCTCTTCTCGGGCCGCAGGTCCGGGTTGGGGATCGCCCGGGTACGAAACTGCGGGACATCGAAGCCGATGTTGACGTCTTCGAACGGCGGCGAGCGGAAGCCATGCGAGTACTGGCCGAAGGCGGTCAGCGCCCCGCTCAGGCGACGCGACAGGCCAAGCCGCGGCGACAGGGAGGTGCTGCGCACCTCGACCGGCAGCTGCGCCGGATTGTCCGCGATGTAGATCGCGTCGGGCCGCGGCTCCAGCTCATGGTGGTCGACCCGCAGCGCGGGGCTCCAGGTCCAGGGCGACTCGCCGCGACGGATCTCGTCGAAGACGAAGATGCCCGCCTCCAGCACGCGCGATGTCGGGAAGTCGCGCAGCGGAAACGCCTCGCCGAGGATCGTGGTGGTGGTCGCGCCCGAGGGCAGCGATGTCTGCAGGCCGTCGCGGATCTCCTCGATCCGCTGCAGCGCCAGGTCGGCGCCCACCGACCATCGATGGGTCAGCCCACCCCACTCGTGCACGGCCGCCGCCACGGCGGTGCCGCCCACGACCTCGGCCTCATAGCGGAAGCTGCGCTCCTGCAGCATCGCGGGCGTGCGCGGCGGGACCGCAATGCGCCTCTCGGAGGTGCGCTGGTCGACATCGACGCGCTGCGCATGCAGGTGCCACGACAACTGGCGGAACGGCCCGGCATCCAGCCGCTGCTGCTGGATGGACGCCGCGAGCTCGTCGCTGCGATCGTCGCCGCGCATGTCGACGACGCTGGTGAAACGCGGTGGCTGCAGCAGCAGCGAGCGAACGTCGGTTGCCACGCGGCGTTGTGTCCCGCCGACGCTGATGCGCAGCGGATCGTCCATCTCCGCGAGCACCAGCTTGCCGAGCCAGCTCGTGGAACGGGCGCGGCGCGGGTTGGCATCGAGCGTGCGCCACTCGTTCTGGGACTCAGCGGCCTCGCGCTGCAGGTAACCCGCGAGCCACTCGACACCGCCATCGCGTCCGGCGGCGACCAGGCTTCCCTGCAGGCCGTGGTCGGCGGTGCCGTATTGGGCGCGGCCGCGTAGCGCATGAGCACCGTCACCGAGCAGGTCGACGGCGTTGAGCGTCGAGACGGCGACGATGCCGCCGATCGCAGCGCTGCCATAGGTGGCGGAGGCGGGACCCTTGAGGATCTCGATGCGCCGCACGAAGTCGAGTTCGCCGAGCGAGCGACCGGCGTTGGCGTAGCTGCCGAGCGCGAAGGCGGCCGGGCGCGGCACACCGTCAGTCTCGAGGCGGATGCGGTTGCCGCCCATGCCGCGGATCGAGATCGATTCGTCGCCGAAGCGGTTCGGGTCGCCCCGCACTGCGATGCCGGGCTCGTAGCGGGCGAGGTCGCGCAGGTCGGTCGCGAGCTGCGATTCGATGCGCCCGGCATCGACAATTGCCACGGTGGCCTCGGTTGTGACCAGCGGCCGTGCGATGCGGCCGAGCACCGTGACGGTTTCGAGGGTGGCGTCGAATGGCGCGACGGGGGGTTCCTGCGCCGCGGCGATGGCGCTCGCGACGGCCAATGCGACGCCGGCGAGGCGCTGCGGCGGGGTCCGGTAGTTCATCGGGTCATGCTACGGAGCGGGCCGCCGTGACCCACTCAGGGAGAATGCGTATGCGACTGAGTTAGTTTGCCGCGCATCATCGCCTCGGCCGGACGCATGGTTTCCGCAGCCGCGTGGACACCAGCCTCCGTGATATTCCTGATCGCCTACGCACCAATCCTGCTCGCGCGGCGGGCCGACGACGAACCTGACTGAGGACGGAAAAGACATGGCCAAGATCCGACGACTCGCCGGCCGCCCTGGCCGGCTGCTGGCCTGCCTGCTGGTCGGCCTGGCGATGGCCGCGCACGCCGCGGCGCCCGCGCCGGCCGCGAGCGCGGTGGCACCCGCAGCCGCTGCGCAGCCTGCATCCGCCGTCAAACCCGCGGCCGCTGGGCAGCCGGTCCCTGCCGCGAAGGCGGCGGCCGACCGGACCCCCGACGGCGCGGTGCGCGCCTTCAACGCGGCCCTGTCCGAACGCCGCCTCGGCGCGGCGCTCGAGCTGCTGGTACCGGGCGCCGTGACCTTCCACCTCGAGCCGGCGCATGCGTTCGCGGCCCCGCGTCCGGGCGAGGCCGCGCCGCTGACCAGCGACCTCACGGCACACTGGCGCACCGTCGCGCCGCTGCTCTATTCGACCCACCGCGTCTACCTGCGACAGGTCGACGAGGCCACGGTGCACGCCGACGGGCGCCTCGCGATGGTCTGGGCGCGGGTGCGCACCCGCTCCGAGCCGCATCGCGGCACGCCGTCGCTGCTGGTGTTCTCCGAGACCTACCTGCTGCGCCTCGACGACGGCCACTGGCGCATCGCCAGCATGGCACAGTCGCGCAGCACGCGCTGAGCGGCGCCGGCGCCCTCCCCGGCGCGCGGGTGCGCGCCTCGAGCCTGCCGGCACCGAGCTGCCGGTATCGAGCTGCCCACCTCAACCCGCGCGCACCACCTGGGCCGCGGCGCCCGCCGGCATCGCGCCGGCCGGCGCGACCGCGTCGAGGCGCGGATACGGCCCGAGCCGCAGCACCAGCAGCGCCGCGGCCGCGAACAGCACCATGTAGACCCAGAGAATGGCCGTGTGCGAGCCCGTCAGATCGAAGACGCGGTTGGTGAGGATCGGTGCCGTGCCCGAGCCCAGCGTCCAGGCCGCGTACTGCCAGCCGTAGTTCTCCGCGTAGGCGCGCGTGCCGAAGTAGCGCGTGATCAGCACCGCGATCACGTCGAGTTCGGCACCGGCAGCGAGCCCGAGGCAGACGGCGGCGACGATCGCCGCCGGGCCGGTGGCGCCGAGCGCGAGCAGCGCGACGCCGAGGATCGGGAACAGCAGGATCGTCGCGGCGACATAGGGCACGAAGATCCGGTCCATGAGAAAGCCGGCGAAGGCGCGGCCGACGATCAGCGCGAGCCCGAGCGCGCCCTGCACGGCGGCGGCCTCTGTCGGCGTCACGCCGCGTGCGCGCAGGATCGGCACCAGTGGCAGCATCACGCCGCCGATCGCGAATGCCAGCAGCAGGAACGCGCAGATCATCTGCCAGAAGCGGCCCTGACGACGCGACTCGATCGCGGTGAAGCCGATGGTCGGCGTGTCGCGCTTCGCGGTCTCGGAGAGGCTGCCGCCCACGCCCAGCGGCTTGCCGTCGAGGCCGAGGCCGCGGTCGGCCGGCGAGTCGTACAGCAGCCAGTAGATCACCGGCAGCGTCACCAGCAGCGTCAGCAGCCCGAGACCGACATAGGCGCCGCGCCAGCCGACTTCCGAGATCAGGAACTGCGTCAGCGGCGAGAGCAGCGCGCCGCCGATGCCGATGCCGGCGAGCGCCGCGCCGAAAGCCTGGCCGCGACGCTGGTCGAACCAGCGCGCGACCACGCGCGAATAGGCCACCGACGAGGTACCGGCACCGAGGATCGGCACCAGCGCGAACACGAAGTAGAAGTGCAGCAGGCTGTCGGTCAGCCAGTAGAGCGAGATCAGCAACAGGCTGAAGAGCACCGTGCAGGCAAGTGCCCAGCGGCGCACACCCTGGCGATCGAACAGCCGGCCGATGTAGAGCGACGACGCGACCGTGACGATCGTGCCGATCAGCGTGACGACCGAGTACTGCGTCTGTGTCCAGCCGAATTCGCGGGTGATCGGGCCTTGGAAGATGCCGACGGCGAACAGGTTCACCGAGGCTATGCCGGTCGCGAGGCCGAGCATCACGGCACTGATCGGGCCGCGCGTGCCGGCCGGCAGCGGCGCGAGCACGATCGCGGCGATGCCGAGCGCGATCAGCGGCACGACCAGGACACGACCCGGGGAGCCGGCGGCACCGAAAGCCAGCAGCAACGCGCCGCCGAACAGCAGCGCCGCGATCACGAGGAAGCGGCGGTCGAAATGCAGCGTGGGATGGTCCATCCGCCCAACGGTATCGGGATTCCCCGACCAACGCAAAAACGCGGACTCCGCCCGTCCGCACGTCGCGCTGCCGCGTCCACACACCACGACGGCCGCGCCGCCGGCGCCGGTCGCGTGGCATCGGCCACGGGCTAGAATGGGCCGCGCCGGGGGAGAGACGATGGCGATCCGCGACGTGCTGCGAATGGGCGACCCGAGACTGTTGCAACCGGCCGCGCCGGTCGCGGACCTGGCCGACCCCGGCCTGCTCGGCTTGCTCGACGACATGCGCGACACCATGCGCTCGCTCGACGGCGCCGGGCTCGCCGCGCCGCAGATCGGCGTGCCGCTGCAGGTCGTGATCTTCGGCCTCGAGCACAATCCGCGCTACCCGGAGGCCGCGCCGGTGCCCGACACGGTGCTGATCAACCCCGTGATCACGCCGCTCGGCGACGAAGTCGAGGAAGGCTGGGAAGGCTGCCTCTCGGTGCCGGGCATGCGGGGGCTCGTGCCACGCTGGCGCCGGATCCGCTACCAGGGCGTCGACGAGCACGGCGCCACGGTAGATCGCGAGGTCGAAGGCTTCCACGCGCGGGTCGTGCAGCACGAGGTCGACCACCTGCTCGGCGTGCTCTACCCGATGCGCATCCGCGATCTGCGCCACTTCGGGTTCATGGACGCGTTCGAGGCCGGACGCTTCCCGGGCACAGGCCCCTCCACCTCACAGAGCTGAGGCCGCGGGCCAGAACCGCGCGTTATCCGGCCATGCCGAATCGGCCTGAGCCGGTCGGCGCGCCACGCTTAGAGTGCTGGCGGCCGCGGTCATTCCCCGACGCCGCGTCGCCGGCGCGATGAAACTGCACCAGCTCCGCTACCTCGTCTCGGTCGCCGACAACGACCTGAACATCACCGCCGCGGCCAAGGCGCTGCACACCTCGCAGCCCGGCGTCAGCAAGCAGCTCAAGATGCTCGAGGACGAGCTCGGCTTCCGGATTTTCGTGCGCGAGGGCCGCGCGCTGGTGCGCGTGACGCCGCCGGGCGAGAAGGTGATCTCGCGCGCGCGCCACATCGTACGCGAGATCGGCAACATCCGCGGCCTCGCGGCCGAGCTGCGCAAGGACCAGGAAGGCTCGCTGTCGATCGCGACCACGCACACCCAGGCACGCTACGTGCTGCCGGCGGTGCTGAAGCGCTTCCGCCAGCAGTTCCCCGGCGTGCGGCTGCACCTGCACCAGGGCACGTCGGAGCAGATCGCCGAGATGGTCGACCGGGACCGCGTCGACTTCGTGATCGCGACCGGCAGGGCGAACACCTTCCCCGACCTCATCCGCCTGCCCTGCTACCGCTGGCGACGCGTGATCGTCGTGCCGGCGGGACATCCGCTTGCGCTGGTGCAGGCGCCGAGCGTGGCGCAGCTCGCGGAGCACCCGATCATCACCTATTCCTTCAGCTTCACCGGTCCGTCGTCGCTGCTGGACGTGTTCGCCAAAGCCGGCGAGACGCCGAACGTCGCGCTGACCGCCTGGGACTCGGACGTGATCAAGGAGTACATACGCGCCGGGCTCGGCGTCGGCATCCTCGCCGACGTCGCGGTGGACCCCGAACAGGACGCGGACCTGCGGGTACGCAGCGCCGCGCACATCTTCGAGCCGCACACGACCTGGCTGGGCTTTCGCCGCGGCGCGCTGCTGCGCAGCTTCATGTACGAGTTCATGACCATGGTCGCGCCGCACCTGAGCCGGCGGCGCGTGCAGGCCGTCGAGGACAGCGAGCCGCAGGCCGCC
>JADLDF010000016.1 GCA_020846815.1 Gammaproteobacteria bacterium
TCCTTGGACTGGCCCGAAAGCGCGCCGTGCAGCATCGACGCCAGCAGCCTGCAGGCCGCGAGCACTTCGGGCGCCTGGCAGGTGATGCGCGCCGCGTCGGCCGCGCGAGCAATCGCGGCCGGCAGGTCGGCGAACCAGAACATCACCGCCGGCGCGATCCGGGCCAGCGGCTCCGGATCGAGCTGTGCCGGATCGTGCGAGCCGGCGAAGGTCTGGCGCCGCCATTTCGCGACCGCGAGCGCCCGCGCGACGCTGGCCGTGATGCCGATGCACTGACCGGTCGCCGACAGATGCCCCTGCTGCTGCCAGAGCGTATAGCGCTCGACCTGGTCGCGTGCATCGAAGCCGTGACGCTCCAGCAGACTCTCCGCGAGGCACAGCGCCATCGCCGTATCGTCGGTCCAGGCGCCGCGCGGCAAGTCGTAGTTGCCGCCGCCGATCAGGTCGTGCACGGGCGCGAAGCTGCCGCGCTTGAGCATCTGCGTCGGCGCGGCGAGCGCGTCGCCGACCGCGAGCCCGACGAGCGCGCCCTGGAAGCGACTGCGCAGCCGCCGCGCGGCGCCGAGCGCGGCCTCTTCGGGCAACGGCTCCTCGCCGGCGACCAGGCGCGCCACTGCGGCGCCCTGCTGCAGCACGAAGTCGCGCTGCTCCTCGGTCTCGGGCACGCGCCGCCATTGCGACGAACGCCCGCACTGCTTCCACAGCCGGTTGAGCTCGGCGAGCGCGTCCTCGGGCGTGCGCCCGGCAGCGATCAGGTGGCAGGCGACGACCATGCCGGTGCGGCCGATGCCGGCGCGGCAGTGCACATAGGCCTTGCGCCCCGCGGCCAGCGCGCGACCGAGCGCCGCGACGATTTCGGCCATGTAGTCGGCCGAGTGCGGCAGGCCGTGATCCTCGATCGGCAGGCGCTGATATTCGATGCCCGCAGGCAGCGCGCCGGAATACGGCTCGCGCTCACCCGGCTCGGTGAGGTCGAAGAAGCTGTCGAGACCCGCGGCGACCAAGAGCGCGAGCCGCTCCGCCATTTCTTCGTCGTCGGGCGAGCCGGGATACTCGCCGGCGAGCAGATGGCCCGGCCGCACCCAGTAGCTGTTCGGCAGCGGCCGCGGCGGCCCGTCGTCGACGCCGGCGAGGCGGCGCAGGAACTTCATGCCGCGCCGTCCCCGAGCGTCTCGCGCTCGAAACGCGCGTCCGCCTCGCGCTCATGCGCATCGGCAGCCTGTTCGAGCGCAACGCCGACTGCGCTGGCGAGCCCGTCGTCCGCCGCGCTCGCGGGCGCAGCCGCCGCGACCCGCTGGCGCAGAGAGGCAAAGTCGAACAACCGCGGATCGGCCAGATGCCCCGGCTCCACGTGGCAGAGCGCCGAGAAGATCGACTCGGTGCGCCCCGGGAACTCGCGCTCCCAGTTCGCGAGCATCTTCGCGACCACCTGGCGCTGCGCGTTCGGCTGCGAGCCGCAGAGCGTGCAGGGGATGATCGGGAAGCGACGCGCGCGCGCATAGCGCGCGATCTCGCGCTCCGGCACGTAGGCGAGCGGCCGGATCACGACGTGGCGTCCGTCGTCCGAGCACAGCTTCGGCGGCATGGCCTTGAGCCGCCCGCCGAAGAACAGGTTCAGGAACAGCGTCTCGACGATGTCGTCGCGATGATGACCGAGCGCGATCTTGCTGATGCCGTTGTTCGCCGCCCAGTGGTAGAGCGAGCCGCGGCGCAGCCGCGAGCACAGGCCGCACATCGTCCGGCCTTCCGGGATCACGCGCTTGACGACGCGGTAGGTGTCCTGCTCGATCACGTGGAACGGCACGCCGAGCGCGCCGAGATACTCGGGCAGCACCTGCGCCGGGAAGCCGGGCTGCTTCTGGTCGAGGTTGACCGCTACGAGCTCGAAGCGCACCGGAGCCGCGCGCTGCAGCGACAGCAGGATGTCGAGCAGCGTGTAGGAGTCCTTGCCGCCCGAGAGGCAGACCATGACCCGGTCGCCGTCCTCGATCATGCGATAGTCGCCGATCGCCTTGCCGACCAGGCCGCGCAGCCGGGCCTGCAGCTTGCGGAAGCTGCTCGACGCGGGGAATTCCCCGGCACGACGGGACTCGGGGGCAGCCGGGATCGCGTGACGCTCCATGCGCCGGAATTCTAGCGTCGGCACGGCCGCTTCAGGCGGCGGCGCTCGAAGCCGGCACGTCCGCGAGGTATTTCGCTTCGAGGTAGCGCAGCGCCGGCTGGGCCGAGATCGGCCGCCCCGTCGCCTGGCGGATCAGATCCTGGGAAGTCAGCTTGGCGCCGTAGCCGTGCACGTTCTGGCGCAGCCAGCCGAACAGGCCCGTGAAGTCGCCCTGCGCCAGCTGCTCGTCGAGGGCCGGCACGTCGCGGCGCAGCCCCTCCATGAGCTGCGCGGCGATCGCCGCGCCGACGGCATAGGATGGGAAATAGGCGAACGAGCCGAGCGCCCAGTGGATGTCCTGCAGCACGCCCTCGACGTCGTCGGCCGGCCGCAAGCCGAGGCGCTGCTCCATGGCCGCGTTCCAGGCCTCCGGCAGGTGCCGCACCGCGAGCTCGCCCGCGAGCAGCCGCTTCTCGATCTCGAAGCGCAGCATGACGTGCAGCGGATAGGTCAGCTCGTCGGCATCGACGCGCACCGGGCTGCGGCGCACTCGCGTCAGCAGCCGGTAGAGGTTGTCCTCTTCCCACTCGGGGCCTGCGACCCCGAAGTGCTTCTCGAGCAGCGGCCGCACGAAGCGCACGAACGGCCGGCTGCGCCCGACCAGCATCTCGAGCAGCAGCGACTGGCTTTCCTCGAGCGCCATGCCGCGATCCTGGCCGACCGGCTGGTCGAGCCAGGCCTTGGGCAGGCCGAGGTCGTACATCGCATGGCCGGCTTCGTGCAGCGCGCCGAGCAGGCCGATGAACGGGTCGGCCGGGTCGAAGCGCGTCGTGATGCGGATGTCGCCGGGCACGCCTTCGGTGAACGCGTGGCTGCTCTCGTCGAGGCGGCCACGGTCGAACGGGAAGCCCATGGTCTTGAGCACGTCGGTGACCAGCGCACGCTGCCGACCCGGCGTGAACTTGCCGGTGAGCGGCAGGGCCGGCCGTGCCTCCTGCGCCTCGATCGCGCTCGTGACCAGCGCCGGCAGACGGCGCACATAGGCCTTCAGCAAGGCCTCGATTTCCGCCGTGGAGATGCCGGGGCTGAAGGCATCGGCCAGCGCGTCGTAGGGCGGCAGGTTCAGCGCCTGGCCGAGCAGCGCCGCCTTGTCGCGTACCAGGTGCAGCACCTCCTCGAGGTGCGGCGCAAACAGCTCGAAACGGCCCTGCTGGCGCGCCTCCATCCAGCGCACCTCGGCCTGGGCGGTCGCCTTGACGAGGCGGGTGATCAGCGCCACCGGCGTCGCGATCGCATGGTCGCGCTGGCGGCGCATTTCGCGCAGGTTGGCGATCTCCCAGTCTTCGAGCGCGGCCGCCCCCGCCTGGGCACGGTCGAGCAGGCGGCTGATCTTCGGCGTGGTCAGCAACGCGTGATACTCGGTTTCGAGCGCGGCAAGCTGTTCGCCGCGCACGTCGGCGCTGCCGCGCGGCATCATCACCGCCGCATCCCAGCGCAGCAGCGACATCGCACCACGGAACGCGTGGAGACGTTTCCACTCCTGCTCGAGTTGCTTGTATGGAGAGAGAGCCATGATGCCGGGAGGCGCGAAAGGGCGGCCAGGAACGGCCTCCAGTCTACCCCGGCCACACCGCCAAGGGCTGCTCTGGCATCACATATTGCTTATAGATCAGTAGCTTGCGTAAAGAATGCCGGATTGACACAGTCACTGGCATCGAGTGCGGCCATTGATTCGTCGGCGCGACGATCAGGCGCTCCCGAGAGTGCCGGCCTGAGTCAGGTGCTCGCCCGCCTCGTGGCGCTGCCGATCACCGCGGTGCGGCGCCGTCAGATACGGTCGGTGCGACCGCGGCCGCAGGCGCCATGTCGGCGGTGGCCGGCGCGCCGGACGCTTCCCCCTTCATCAGGCGCTCGATCAGATCGCTGACGTAGTGCGGCGAGGTCGTGTTCCTGGCGATCAGCGCATACAGCGCCGGCACGACGAACAGCGTCAGCGCCAGCGAGAACGCGGTGCCGAAGAACACCGCCGCACCGATGGCGTGCCGGCTCTCGGCACCTGCCCCCGTGGCGATCATCAGGGGCACCGCGCCGAACGCGGTGCAGAGGCTGGTCATCAGCACCGGACGCAGCCGGATCGCGGACGATTCGATCACCGCCTCGACGTACTCGACGCCGCGGTCGCGCAGCTGGTTGGCGAACTCCACGATCAGGATGCCGTTCTTGCAGGCGATGCCGATCAGCATGATGCCGCCGATCTGGCTGAAGACGTTGATCGAGGCGTTGAACAGCCACAGGCCGATCAGCGCGCCACTGACCGCAAGCGGCACGGTCGCGAGGATCACCAGCGGATGGATGAAACTCTCGAACTGCGCGGCGAGCACCAGGTAGACGATCAGCAGCGCGAAGGCGAAGGTGACCCACAGGCGCCCGCCCGACTCCTTGAACTCGCGCGATTCGCCGTCGTAGTTGATCTGCGGACCGGCCGGGATCTCCTGACGGATCAGGTCGTCGACGTAGTCGAGTGCCTCGGCGAGCGGGTAGCCCGGCGCCAGGTTCGCGGTGATCGTAATCGCCCGCAGCCGATCGAAGCGCTTGAGCTGGCTGGGGCCAGCGATCTCCTCGACGCTCACCAGAGCTGACAGCGGCACCATCTCCCCGGAACGTTCCGATTTCACGTACAGGCTGCCAAGATCATTGACGGTCGCGCGATCCTCCTCTCGGGCCTGCAGGACGACGTTGTATTCCTCGCCGTCGCGCATGAAGGTGGTGACGATCCGCGAGCCGAGCATGGTCTCGAGCGTGCGGCCGACGTTCTGCAGTGAAACGCCGAGGTCGGCCGCGCGATTGCGGTCGATGCGCACCTGCAGCTGCGGCTTGCGCTCCTGATAGTCGGACTCAAGATTGAGGATGCGGGGGTTCTCCTTCTCGATCCGTGCGAGCACCTGGTCCCGCCAGCGCGCGAGTTCCGTGTAGTCGCCACCACCCAGCACCACCTGGAGCGGCTTGCCACCGCCGCGTATGCCAAGCGAAGGCGGCGTCATCACGATGACGCGCACGCCAGCAATGCCCGCGGTGCGCATCCGTACGCGCTGCGCGATCTGCTGGGCGGTCTCCTCGCGCTGGTCCCACAGCGTCATCGGCATGTAGACCGTGCCGACGTTGACCTCGCCCTGCGTACCGAAGGAGCCGGAGCGGGCGATGATCTTCCTCGCGTTGCCGGCCTTGAGCTCCTCGAACATGATCTCTTCGACTTCGCGCATATGGCGGTCGAGGTTGGCGAGGCTCGCGCCCTCGGGCGCGTTGACGAATATCGGCATCATCGCGCGGTCCTCGACCGGCGCGAACTCCTGTTGCAGCTTGAGCCACGGTACCGGCCAGCCAGCCACCATCAGCGAGATCAGCACGGTCGTGAATCCCGCCGCGCCGAGCGCGACCGCCAGCGGCCGTCGCCCGCTCATGACCACGCGCAGCGTGCGTTCGTACGACTCGGCAAGCCGGCGGAACACGCCATCGAGCCACAGCGCCGCCCGGCCGCGCTGAATCCCGCTTGCGAAGAGCTTGGAGGCCAGCATCGGCGTCAACGTCAGCGCGATCAGCGCCGAGAAGCCGACGGCCGCCGCGACGGTGACGCCGAACTCGCCGAACAGCCGTCCCAGCATGCCTTCCATGTAGGAAATCGGCACGAACACCGCCATCAGCACCAGCGTAGTGGCGATGACAGCGAAGCCGATCTCGCGGCTGCCATTCATCGCGGCGAGCAGCGACGGCTCCCCGAGCTCGATCCGGCGCGCGATGTTCTCGAGCACGACGATCGCGTCGTCGACCACGAGACCGATGGCGAGCACGGCGCCGAGCAGGGTCAGGGTGTTGATCGAATAGCCGAGCGCAGCCATCACCATGGCCGCGGCCAGGATCGACACCGGAATCGTGACCGCCGGAATCAGGGTTGCGCGCAGCGTGCCGAGGAACACGAAGATCACGACCAGCACGATCAGCAACGTCTCCCACAATACGGTGACGACCTTCTTCATCGACTCCACGACGAAGACCGTGAAATCGAGGTTGATCCCCATCTTCATGTCTTTCGGCAGCGTCGGCTGCATGCGCTCCATCTCGGCGCGCACGGCCTGGGAGACCTCGAGCACGTTCGCCTTCGAGGTCGGCACGACGCCGAGACTGATGCCAGGCAGGCCATCGGCGCGCGAAATCGAGCGCACATCCTCGGCGGCCAGCCGGACTTCGGCGACCTCGCCGAGCCGTACCATGTAGCCGTCCGAGCCGCGACCGACGACCAGGTTGCGGAAATCCTCCTCACTGCGCATCGCGGTGTCGGTGCGCAGCGTGAACTCGCGCTCGCGCGACTCGATGCGGCCGGCCGGCAATTCGACGTTCTCGCGGCGCAGCGCATTCTCGACGTCGGTCACCGTGAGCTGGCGCGCCGCCAGAGCCTCGCGGTCGAGCCAGACGCGCATGGCATAGCGTCCGCCGCCCTGGGCGCGCACCGCGGCGACGCCCGGCACCGCGCCCAACCGGTCGACCAGATAGCGCTCGACGTAGTCGTTGAGCTGCAGGATGTCGCGCGTCGAGCTGGCGACGTTGACGTACATGATCGCGTCCATGCCCTCGTCGACCTTGGTCACCTGCGGAGCATCGGTCTCCTGCGGCAGACGCCCGGCCGCGCGCGAGACGCGCTCGCGAACGTCGTTGGCGGCGGCGTCCAGGTCGCGATCGAGCGCGAACTCGACCGTGATCCGCGAGAACTCGTCGCGGCTCGACGAAGTCAGCTTCTCGACACCCTCGATGCCGGCGATTTCGTCTTCGAGCACCTGTGTGACGCGCGCCTCGATGACTGCTGCGTTGGCGCCGCGGTAGGCGGTGGTGACACTGACCACCGGGCGATTGGTGTCGGGGTACTCGCGGATCGGCAGACGCAGCGCGGCCATCAGGCCGAGAATCACCAGCAGCAGCGACACCACGGTTGCGAACACCGGGCGCCGGATCGACAGGTCCGAGATCGTCATCCGCCGGCCCTGGTACCGGCGGGCCGGGCAGCCTCGGCGCCGGGGCCGGACGGCGGCGGCGCCATCGCGAGGTCGCGCACCGCGCCGCCCTCGCGCACCTTGACCGTGCCCTCGACGATCACGCGTTCGCCGAGCGTCAGCCCGGAAAGAATCTCGACGCTGCCCGGGCTGCGCGCTCCGATCCGCACCTCGCGCTTCTGCGCCATGCCGCCGTCGACGACATACACATACTGGCGGTTCTGCTCCGGAACCAATGCCTCCTCGGGCACGACCAGAGCGTTGCGCTGATCACGGACGATCTCGACGTTCAGGAACATGCCGGGCTTGAGCAGCGCTTCCAGGTTCGGCAGCTCGGCGCGCACGGTGATCGAGCGCGATACTGGATCGATGCGCGAATCGACGCTGGTGATGCGGCCCGCGAATCGCCGGCCGGGCCAGGCGGTCGAGGTCGCCGTCAGCGACAGGCCCTCGCGCAACTGGGAGAGATTCGCCTCTGGCACGGCGAAGTCGACCTTGATCAGGCTGCTGTCGTCGAGTGTTGCGATCACCGTGCCGGGGCTGATGAGACTGCCGACACTGACGCGCCGCAGGCCGACGCGACCACCGAAGGGCGCGCGGATCACCGTATCTTCGAGCCGGGCGCGTGCCGCCGCGACGCGGGCCTCGTCGGCCTGCTTGATCGCAACGACCTGATCGAACTGCGATTTCGACAGCGCCTGGGTCGGCAACAGCTCGCGGCTGCGCTCGAACTGGCTGGTGCTGTCGGTGAGCGCAGCCTGCGCGATGCCGAGGTCGGCACGCGCCTGCGCGCTGTCGAGCTCCACCAGCACCTGGCCGCGGCGCACGACCTGGCCGTCGCGGAAGCGCACCGCGGTGACGATGTTCGAGGTCTTGGACGTGATCTCGACTGCTTCGTTGGCGCGCGCCGTGCCGAGCGCGCGCAGCTCGCGCGCCAGTGCCTGCTCCCGCACCGCGACCGAGACCACCGGGGTCGGCATGCCGCCGGCCCCGCCTGCGCCCGCGCCGGGAACACTGCGCCCCCCGGCACCGGCCGGGCCGCCCGCAGCCTCGCGCCCACCAGGGGCGGACCGCGCCGCGGTGACCGGGCCGTTCGAGCGTCCGGCGGCCGCGCCCGGCCTGCCACCCGACGCGGATGCTGCAGCGGTCATGTCCGGCGGGCCGAAGCCCGCGGCCGGAGCGGAGCCGGAGTGCTTGGTGGCGTAGATCGCCCAGCCGGCACAGATGATCGCGACGGCGACGGCGATCGGGGTCACGAGGTTTCGGGATTCAGCCATCGGCGGATTATTCCACGACGCATCGCAGCAAGCACCGCGGCAGCGGATTTTCGGACCGCCCGTTACACGATTCGTTCATCTGGAGGCTGCGTCGCCCGCCGGACTCGTCGATGAAGTTTCGCCGCGCAGGCAGAATGCGGCCGGGCTACGGTCGCGCTCTGGATGGCCGTCGCACCAGGCCCATCGCCAGCGCCGTGCCCACCAGCACGACGGCGGAGCCGAGCAGCAGCATGCCGGTCAACGGCTCACCGAGCAGGGCCGCGCCCCAGAGCACGCCGATCAGCGCCACCGGTCCGAAGGCCGGCGCCGCGACGCGCAGCATCGGGAAGGCCCCGCCCCAGATCGCGCCGATCAGGAGCATGTCGAGGACATCGCGGGGTGTCATCGCGGCGCGGGCGCTCCGCTTCGCAGACCTCGCAGCAGCGTGTTCGGCAGCACCGATCCGTCCCAGCCGGGTGCGCTGCGACCGAGACGCACGATCACGAGCTGCTGCGCGGGAAAGGCCCAGACGCTGCCGCCCCCGGCTTCCATCCAGATCACGTCGTCGGTGAGGAAATCCTCGCCGTGACGCACCCCGAACCCGGACCCCGGCTGATACTCGCGCAGGCCGCGCGTCGCGCGACCGCTCCAGACCTGCAGGCCGTGGCGCGGGTTGACGTTGGAGGTCGCGGTGGCGAGCTGCCCCACCCAGCCGCGCGGCAGCACCTGGCGCCCGTCGATGGCGCCGTCGCCGGCCAGCAGCGTGCCGAGCCGCAGCCAGTCGCGCGGTGCGGCGCGAAAGCAGCAGTGCAGCGCCGGCATGCCGCTGGCGCGGTCCATGTAGAACTCACCGACACCGGCACCGAGCGGCTCCCAGACCACTTGCGCGAACCAGCGCTCGAACGGCATGCCGGTGGCGCGCTCGAGGATCAGTGCGAGCAGCTGCGCATTGACGCCGGCCTGCGCGAAGCGCGTGCCCGGCGCATGGGCCAGCTCGAACGACAGCGCGGTCGCGCCGGAATCGTTGCCGAACGCGAACCGCGCGTGGCGGTCGGCCCAGATGCGCACGACCGAGACGGCGCGTTCGAGCGCGCCGGCGCCGGGCAACGGCAGAGGCAGGGCGGACGCGGCCTCCTCGAGTCCCGAGACGTTCTGCAACAGCTGACGGATCGTGATCGTGCCGCGCGGGTCGTCGCGCCACTCGTCGAGCCACTTCGAAGCCGGATCATCGAGCGCCAGCAGGCCGCGATCGACCGCCGCGCCGTAGGCGAGACCGACCAGCGAGCGGCTCATCGCCTGGCCGGGGAACGGCGCATCCGCGGTCTGTCCGTCCCAATAGCGCTCGAGCACCAGCCGTCCGCGGTGCAGCACGAGCAGTGCCCGCGTCGCGTGCTCGCCAGCCCAGCGCCCGGCGGCCTCGAGTGCGGCCGGATCGATCGTCCCGCCGCCCGTCGGGAAGGTCGCGCCACGGCCGCCGCCATCGATGCGCGCCAGAGGCACCGGGAAGGAGCCGGGCCATTCAGCCGCATCGGCCATGCGCGTCACCGCGATCACGCGCCGCAGATAGGGCCAGTCGGCCGCGACCGTACCGGCCAGCGCCGCGAGCAGCACCAGCAGCACCATGGTGACGACGAGCATCACCCTGCGGAACGTCATCGGGCCCTCTCGATCGCGACGGCACGGCCACCGGAAAGGCGCGCATGATAGCGCGACCGGCGTCGCGCGACGGCCGTCGCGCGGCACCGCGTGTACACTCGCCGCGATGCCTCACTCCATCTGCATGCTGGCCTCCGAGGCCACGCCTTTCGCGAAGACCGGCGGCCTCGCGGACGTCGCCGGCGCGCTCACCCGGCATCTGCACGCCGCGGGTCACGACGTGCGGCTGGTGATGCCGCTCTACTCGCAGATCGACCGCGCGGCGCACGGCATCGAGCCGGTCGAGGGCTACACCGATCTGCCGCTCGAATTCGGGCCGCACCGCTACCGCTGGTCGCTGCACGGCGCGCCGCTGCCGCGCAGCGGCGCTCGCGCCTGGTTCATCGACATCCCCGTGCTCTATTCGCGCGGCGCGCTCTACGGCAATGCACCCGACGAGCACCTGCGCTTCATCGCGCTGACGCGCGCGGCGCTCGAGCTCTGCCAGCGCTGGGGCTGGGCACCGCAGGTGCTCCACTGCAACGACTGGCACACGGCGTTCGCGCCGCTGCTGCTGCGCACCGCCTACGCCTGGGACCGGCTGTTCGATCCCGTGCGCACCGTGCTCACGATCCACAACATCGGCTATCAGGGCGAGTTCGCCGCCGCCCAGGTGCCGGATCTCGGCATCGGTCCGCCCGACACCGCGCGGCTGCACCAGGACGACCTGCGCGCCGGCAAGGTCAACGCGCTGAAGCACGGCATCCTCTACGCCGACGCGATCACCACCGTCAGCCCGACCTACGCGCGCGAGATCATGACCCCGCAGTACGGCATGGGCCTCGAACACGTGCTGCGCCAGCGTGCCGCGCAGCTGCGCGGCATCCTCAACGGCGTCGACTACGAGGACTGGGACCCGCGCCACGACCGCTTCCTGCCGCGGCACTTCGACGCCGGTTCGCTGCAGGTGAAGGCCGCGCTGAAGCACGAGCTGATGTCGCGCCTGCGCCTAGAGCGCCGCGAGGCCACGACCCTGTTCGGCATCGTCAGCCGCTTCACGCCGCAGAAGGGCCTGGACCTGCTGTTCGACACCCTGCCCGCGCTGCTCGGCGAGCGCGACCTGGCGCTGGTCGCACTCGGCAACGGCGACGCGCGCTACGAGGTCTTCTTCGAAGGGCTGCAGTCCCGCTTCGCTGGCCGCGTCGTCTACCACCGCGGCTACAGCGACGAGCTCGCCCACTGGATCGAGGCGGCGTCCGACGTCTTCCTGATGCCCTCGCTGTACGAGCCCTGCGGTCTCAACCAGATGTATTCGCTGCGCTACGGCACGATCCCGATCGTGCGCCGCACCGGCGGCCTCGCCGACTCGGTGCGCATGTTCGACCCTGCGACCGGCACCGGTACCGGCATCGTGTTCAACGATTTCGACGCGCCGGCGATGTCCTGGGCGATGCGCACCGCGCTCGACCTGCACGCGCAGCCGGCGCTCTGGTCGCGCCTGGTGCACAACGCTATGGCCGAGGATTTTTCCTGGACGCGCCAGGTGCGCGAATACGAGGCGCTCTACGCGGAACTGACGGGAGCGTCGTCCCGCGTCTGACCGCGCCGCTCAGCGCAGCTGCAGGCTGCCGCGCTCCTCGAACGGGATCGAACGCAGCACACCGGTCGCGAGCGACACCTTGCCGACGATGCGGTAATCGATCGCATCGGGCTTGCGCCCGGCCTCGCGCGCACGGGTGGCGAGCCGCATCAGCGTGCCGGCCATGTTCGCCGTCACGTTCATGTCGAACTCCGCCTCGCCGAAACGCGGCACGGTGAAGCTGCTGCCCGAGATGCCGCTCCCGAACTCCTCGCCACCGACCTCGATGGTGTAGGTGATGCCCTTGACGGCGAGCTCGCGGTCGTTCGGGTTCTCGACCTTGATGCGCGCCCGCAGGCGCTGCTCGAACAGGTCGCCCCTGACGAGCTCGACGTTGACGATCGAGAGCTTCGGGGTCTCGAGCTTCGGCGCGAACGCGGTGCAGCCCGCGAGGCCGGTCACGGCCAGACCGAGGACGCAGGACTTCGTGAGGGTGCCCATGAGTGCAGGATACTAACAAACGAGCCTGAACGACGGCTGCGCGGCATTGCGCCTTCAGGGACCGTCTTCGGATCAGGAGGCGAACGCCACGAGGCGGCAACACTGCGCCGGGCATGCGAGCGGGCAGCTTTCGTGCGTCGTCGTGCGGCAACGCCGGCGCATCGCATTCGCGGAAACTCGGCGAATCCAGAGTCGTCGCCACGCGACAGACCGGGGTGGGCGGCGCGGGTTCAGACGCGCCCGTAAGTCTGGTTGAGCCGCGCGAACCACTCCGCCCGATCGGCGGCCAGCGCCCACCCCGGCATCTGCCAGCGCCAGTTGCCGCTGCTCGTGCCCGGCGTGTTGAAACGCGCCTCGCTGCCGAGCTCCAGCAGATCCTGCATCGGCAGCACCGCGAGCCGCGCGACCGAGCCGAGCGTCGCGCGGTGCAGCGCAGTCGGCACTTCGGACAGCGGCGCGCGCAGGTAGAAGCCGACGCGCTCGCGGGCCGCCGCGTCGAGGCCCGCGAGCCAGCCGCGCAGCGTGTCGTTGTCGTGCGTGCCGGTGTAGACCACGCCGTCGGGCGCATGCATGTGCGGCAGATGCGGATTCGCCGCGTTGCCATCGAAAGCGAACTGCAGCACGTGCATGCCCGGCAGCGCGAAGCGGCGGCGCAGCGCCTCGACTGCGGGCGTGATCTCGCCCAGATCCTCGGCGACCAGCGGCAGGTCCGGCACGTCGCGCCGCAGCGCCGCGAGCAGCGCGTTTCCGGGCGTCGGCAGCCACTGCCCCTCGCGCGCGCTCGCGGCACCGGCCGGCACGGCCCAGTGCGACTCGAGACCGCGGAAGTGATCGATGCGTACGAGGTCGAAGCGCTCGAGCTGGTGGCGCAGCCTGCGCCGCCAGTGTGCGAAGCCGTCGCGCTGCATCTGCGCCCAGTCGTACAGCGGATTGCCCCAGAGCTGGCCGTCTACGGCGAAGTAGTCCGGCGGCACGCCGGCCAGCAGCGTCGCGCGCCCGGCGGCATCCAGCCGAAACTGCTCCCGGTGCGCCCAGGTCTCGAAGGCATCCGGTGCGACGTAGATCGGCACGTCGCCGAACAGGCGCACGCCGCGCGCATGCGCATGCTCGCGCAGCGCCGACCACTGCAGGTCGAACGCGAACTGTCTCGAGCGCTCGGCCTCGATCGCCGTCGCATGCGCGGCACGCGCGGCGGCGAGCGCGCGCGGCTCGCGGTCGCGCAGTGCCCCTGGCCAGTCCTGCCACGGCGCGTCCGCGTGCTGCGCGCGCAGCGCGACGAACAGCGCCCAGTCGTCCAGCCAGTCGGCGCTGCGCTCGAGGAACTCCTGCCAGCGCGGGCCGCGCGGCGCAGGCAAGGCTCCAGGGTCGAGGAAGCCCTCGTGGCCCGCGCAATCCGAGCTCAGCCAGTACGGCGAACCATCGGGACCCGTCGGCCCGACCGGCAGCATCTGCCAGACGCTGAAGCCGGCGGAGGCGATCCAGTCGACGAAGCGCCGCGCCGGCGCGCCGAGCGCGCCCGGGCCGAGCGCCGAGAGATGCAGCAGCACGCCCGCGCGCCGCCGGTCGAGCACCGGCAGCCGCATCGGCGCGACCGCCGGCTTCTCACCCGGCATTCGCGCGGCGCATCGTGCCGCCGTGCTCGGGCGCGCCGTGGCCGACCGACAGCGGCTGCTGCAGGGTCGCGGGCGGCTCGAGCTTCAGCAGGCGGTAGAGGTTGGTGAGCTGCCGGCGGTACAGCCGGTCGAACTGCGCGACCGCATCGGCGGGGTTGTAATCGCCGAACCACCAGAACCAGTCCGAGCTCTCGCAGAGCGCGAGCTGGCGTTCCGCGGCCGCGGCCTGCGCCTCGTCGAGCGAGCCCTCGACGACCACGCGGTCGAACGCGAGCTTGGCGTCGCAGAGCAGGTCCCAGCCGGCATTCTTGGCCGCATCGCCCATCCAGGTGACGAGCGAGCCGTGCACCCAGCTGCCGGCGACGACGTGCGGCAGCGGCTCCGCCCGCGGCGAGCGCTCCAGGTAGCGCGACAGCGTCGTCAGCTCGAGGCGCGGATGCGCGGCGAGCGCGGCGTACATGCCGCGCAGGAAGTAGTAGCCGTTGAACGGGTAATGCTCCCAGGCGTTCTCGCCGTCGAGCGCCACCAGCAGCACGCGGTCGGGATCGTGCTCGTAGTGTTCCGCGAGCCGCGCGATCTCGCCGGCGAAGTTCGCCGCCGCGTCGTCGCCGTGCCAGGTGGCGTATTCGAAGCCGATCGCATCGGACAGCCCGTCGTGGCGGAAGAAGCAGGTGAGCTGCTGGCCGGGCATGCGGTAGGGCGCGTCGCGCCGCACCGGGCCGTTCGGCTGCGCGGCCAGGCTGTTCTGCAGCACGTTGCCGCTGGTCGCGGCCCAGCGCAGCCCGAAGCGGTCGATGAGCGCGAGCGCAGCGTCGCTGACCGCGCCCTCGGACGGCCAGCAGCCGCCGGGCGCGAAGCCGAAGACCTCGGTGAACACGCGGATCGCCTCGGCCATGTGCCAGGTGGCGCGGTCGTCGCCGCCGGGATACTCCGCATGCCGTGGCAGCGCGGCGCCCGGCTGCGACTCGCGCGCGGCGCCGAAGTCGAACAGCAGCGGCAGGATCGGGTGGCCGTAGGGCGTGACCGAGAGCTCGATGCGGCCCGCGGTCGCGAGCGCCCGGTAGCGCGGCACGATGCCGGCGAGCACTTCGGCGACCAGGCCGAGCAGCTTGCGGCGCTGCGCCGGCACATAGCCGCGTCCCTGGCGGATCAGGTCCTGGGCGCGCGTGTCGGCGCGCCGCACCGTCTCGCCGAGCCAGGCGAGGTGGTACCAGGTCGCGAGGTCCCAGATCATCTGGTCGGAAGCCCAACCGATCCGTTCCGGCGAGGCCAGCGACTCGGCGATCCGCGCCACCTCGGCGAAGCCCTCGAAACGCTCGACGAGGTGAGTGCGATGCGCGCGCAGCAGCGACTTGACCAGCTCCAGGCGTGCCTCGCCGCCGGCCGGCAGCGGCGCCTCGGTCAGCGTCGCGAGCACGCGATCGCGCACCGCCGTGCCGCTGCGCAGGTGCTGATCGACGCGCTGCGCATACTCGCGCAGCTGCTCGAGCAGCACGGGCGTGAAGTTCACGACCGCGCGGGCGGCCGGGTTCTCCTCGAGATGCGCCGCCATGTCGGAGTAGTCCTTGAGCGCGTGCAGATAGGTCCAGGGCAGCACGTACTCGCCCGTCAGCGCGTCGCGGTACTGCGGCTGGTGCATGTGCCACATCAGCACAACGGGCAGGCGTGAAGTCATCGGGGCGGAACTCCGGGGATCGGGCGCGCGAAAACCAGCGTGCGGGGCGGGCGGAAGGACGCGTGCGTCAGGGCGTGCGCAGCATGTCCGGCGTGACCAGCACGATGCCGCGTTCGGTGACGTGGAAGCGCTGCCGGTCCGCTTCCGCATCGACGCCGATCTGCGTGCCGGGCGGCAGGTCGCAGCCTTCGTCGACGATCGCGCGGCGGATCGTGCAGCCGGCGCCGACGTGCACGTTCGGCAGCACGACGGCGTGGTCGATGGTCGAGCGCTCGTCGACGCGCACGTTGGAGAACAGCAGCGAGCTGCGCACCTGCGAGCCGGAGACGATGCAGCCGCCGGCGACCATGGAGTTGACGGCGCAGCCGGTGCGGTCGGCGTCGTCGAGCACGAACTTCGCCGGTGGCTGCTGCACCTGGTAGGTCCAGATCGGCCATTCCTCGTCGTAGATGTTCAGCTCGGGGGCGACGTGCACCAGCTCGAGGTTGGCCTCGTAGAAGGCATCGACGGTGCCGACGTCGCGCCAGTAGTTCTGCGCGCGCGTCTTCACGTCCTGGAACGGATAGGCGAACACCTGCTTGTCGGCGATCGACTTCGGGATTATGTTCTTGCCGAAGTCGTGTGCGGACTGCGGGTCGAGGGCGTCCTCGACCAGCATCTTCTCGAGCAGGCGCGTGTTGAAGACGTAGATGCCCATCGAGGCGAGCGCCACATCCGGCCGGCCGGGCATCGGATCCGGATTGGCGGGCTTCTCCGAGAAGCGTGTGATGCGGTTCCACTCGGTCGTGGTCATGACGCCGAACGAGCGCGCCTCGGCGAGCGGCACCTCGACCACGCCCACGGTGATGTCGGCGCCCTTCTCGACGTGGTAGGCGATCATCGGCCCGTAGTCCATCTTGTAGATGTGGTCGCCCGCGAGCACCAGCAGGTGTTTGGGACGGTGCGAAAGGATCAGCTCGAGGTTCTGGTAGACCGCATCGGCGGTGCCGAGGTACCAGTGGCCGCCGGTCTGCTGCTGCGCCGGTACGACTTCCACGAACTCGGCGAACTCGCCGCGCAGGAAGTTCCAGCCGCGCTGCACGTGCTGGATCAGCGACTGCGCCTTGTACTGCGTCAGCACGCTGATCTGGCGGATGCCGGAGTTGACGCAGTTCGACAGCACGAAGTCGATGATGCGGAACTTGCCGCCGAAAGGCGTGGCGGGCTTGCAGCGATGCGCCGTCAGGCCGCCGAGGCGCTCGCCGCGGCCGCCCGCCATGATCACCGCGAGGGTGCCGCTGGTGAGGCGGCTGACGTAGCGGCCGGAGGAGGCACGCGCCGGTTGTTTCGTGCTGCGCAAGGGAACTCCGGGAAATTCGGGTCTGCGAGGTCCGCGAAGA
>JADLDF010000017.1 GCA_020846815.1 Gammaproteobacteria bacterium
GCAGTTGCGGCATTCACGAGCGCATCCAGTGAGAACCTGGAAATCCGCCCGCGCAGAAGGTCGTTCATCCGCGGTTGGCTGATACCGCAGCGCCTTGCAGCCTCGGCCTGCGTCCATTCCCGCCGTTCGATCAATGCAGCTATCTGTTCAATCAACTCGGCCCGGAGGCGAAGGCTTGCAGCCTCGGCGGACGAGTCTGCGACCGCGTCCCAGACACTCGAAAACTTCCTGCTGCCCTTCATCGCCGTTCCTTCATCAACGTGGAATATCCATCAACGTGGAATATCCATCAACGTGGAATATCTCGCCCTGGCGAGCTCGATATCCAGACGACTCGTCGCCCGCGTCTTCTTCTGGAAGATGTGCAGGACATGGATGGCCTCGGGCAATCGTGCTGTATAGATGACGCGATAAATGCCGGCCGGGCCGCGCATCCTCAATTCTTCGACACCCATGCCGATGGACGACATTGGCTTGAAATCCAGAGGTTGCTTCCCAGTCTGCAACCTGTAGAGCTGATAGCCGAGATCGTGGCGCACCGCTGCGGGAAACCCCCGGAGTCGCTTCAGCGAATCGCCAAGGAATCGCAGCGCCTTGTGCGCTTCCGGTGTCGACTATATCAAAACGGATAATCCGCACAACCCATCGGCGCACAAAATGCCGATAGCGGTGGGTGGATGGAGCGGAACGAGAGTAGTGGTTCGGTGCAACGCAGCCGAGCGCTCAATGCATGGTGTTCGCCCACAAATTTGCGTCACGCCGAGTCGAGATCAGGGGCCTTTTGCAACGACTGCGCGGCACCGCAGCGTGCCGGTGCAGGGGCCGGTGCGGGCACGAGCGCAGGGCCGGGTACGGGCGAGACGTCGCCGGCGAATGCGTGAAGGCATGGCGGGCCTCGAGCTGAAGATCCCGCCACCGATGCAGCACTGGGCAGCGATGACGTCGTGAACATCACGGGCCTGCGCCCCCACCGCGCTCTTGCCGCTCAGCGAAGTGGCGTATCTCCCCGCCGTCGTATGGAACGGCTTTTCTCGCGTGCGGACGCAGTCTCGTTCGAACGCTTGCCTGCCAGCAATGCGCCTACTTCGATGTCTTCATCCAGATCCGGCCAGTGGATGCCTTGGCCCGAGCCTATCAATTCCCAGCGAGCGCGCTCCTGCATGGAGCCATTGGCCAGACGCGGATACCAGCTGAGCGGCACCGAAATCGAACGACCGTCGGCGAGAAGCACCGTCAAGGTCGCTGCCGACACCTCGACGCCCACGGCCACGGGCCGGGGAAGCTCAGTTGGCAAAGTGCTCATGCCATGTGTCCAGTAAGGCCGGTTGATACTCCTTGATGATACCCCCGATTCGGCGCAATTCGGCAGGGCGAAAGCCGGAACTGTGATCGTATCGGACAGGATCGAGCCAGAACTTCGCTACTGCAGCGTCACGGGCGACATGCACGTGAGGTGGCTCGCCTCCATCCGACGAATAGAAGAACATGCGATATGGACCGCTTCGGAGAACCGTAGGCATGGTGCGAGACTGGGCATGACATCGTGACGTCTCAGTGATCGGCAGATCCCACTGGCTGGGCACTGCAGATATATGGCCGAGGCGCATCATGAGAAATACGAGATTCGAGTCGCGCCGAGCACTGGACAAACCTCGCTGTTCATCCAGAAATTCGCTCGCTGCGGTAACGAACAGCGCACCACGAGCAGCACGCCCGCGAACAACAGTGCGATGCCGAGCAGCTTGATCGAAAGTCTCACCGCGCCGACTGCTGGCGCTGCACGGCCATCGGCACCGCAAGCTGGCGACTTCGCCTCGACTCGGCTTGCGTAGTTCGCTGAGAGCGGCGTCAGGCGAAGGGATCGTGCACCTGCACGCCGGTCGGCGCGAAATGCGCAATGTTGCGGGTGACGACGACGAGGCCGTAGATCAGGGCGGTCGCTGCAATCTGCTTGTCGAGCGGGTTGTCGGCATGGGGCACGCGCAGCCGTCCCCAGACTTCCGCGACCTCTGCATCGATGGGCAGGATCGACTCGGCATACTGCGTCGTCACCTCGCCGAGCCAGCGCTCCAGACGTCGCGCCTGCACTGCGTCACCGCGGTGGCGAATGCGCTCGACGCCCTGGCGCAGCTCGCCGATGGCGACCGCAGACAGGTAGAGGGCGGCGCCGCGCCGCCCGGCATCCGCGAAAAACTCGCGGACGCCCGAATGGGCGCGCGGCCCTTTGCGGGCTTCGCTGATGACGTCGGTATCGACGAGATACACGTCAGCGCCGGGAGACGAAGCGCTGCCGGGCGAAATCCTCGTCCGAACCGACATCGGGCATCGCGGCTAGCACTGCGGCGAGCGGCTTGCGCTGCGGCCCCTGCAGCGCGGTCTTGAGGATCTCGCGGTGCTCCTGCTCGGCGCTGCGATTATGCCTCGCGGCGCGCTGCTTCAGTGCCTTGACGAGATCTTCGGACAGGTTCCTGACCACGAGTTGTGCCATCCTCGCCTCGCTGCCTGCAAGTGATTGCAGTGATAGCAACCAGAAACCTGCTACTCCAGTGGCGAGGCTGGGCTGAACAGCATGCGCTGCGGACTGCATGCGCACTGGAACAGGGTGACACGGACAGCGTCTCGTGCCGATCATCGAACCTGCGCGATTCGCGCCGATTCGGGTGCTCGTGCCGCCGGGCGCGTGCTCAGCGGGCCACGAGCAGCACGCCCGCGAACAGCAGCGCCGCGCCCAGTAGCTTGGTCAGCGTGATCGGCTGGTGGGGAAAGCCCAGCGCGCCGAAATGATCGACCAGCAGCGAGGCGAGCATCTGGCCGGTGACCGTCAACGACAGCACCAGCAGTGCGCCGAGCCGGGGCCCGGCGATCGTGACGACGGCCACGTAGAACGCGCCGATCAGGCCACCGAGCCAGGCCCACGCCGGCACTGCCACGAGTTGTGCACGTACTGGCAGCGCGGTGCGGGTCGCGAGCAGATAGCACAGCATCACGAGCGTGCCGACGGTGAAGTTCACCAGTACCGCACCGAGCGGGTTGCCGCCGATCGAGCGGCCGAGCTGCGCGTTCATCCCGGTCTGCAGCACGAGCGTGGCGCCGGCGGCGAAGGCCAGCACGTAGAGAGCGGTGTTCATCGGCAGCCTCGAGCAGGATCGATACGAGGGAAACGCTGGGCCACGGCGGCGGCTCAAGCCGACGCTACGCGGCGCTCGAGCCAGCGGCGGCCCAGGGGCGTCGCCAGCAGCACGAACACGAGGCGCCAGAACATACGCTTCGCCCGCGGCACGGGCCGCGGCGGAATCACGATCACGGCACGCGCTGCGACGTCCTCGTGCACGAACAGGCGCGCAGCGCTTATTTCGTAGCGCCCACCGGCGCTGCTGAGCTGCCAGCGTGCCGGATCGGATGGGTCGGGTTCGATGCGCACGGCCTCAAGCCGCGGCGGCAGCGGCGGCTCGGCATGGCCACCGGCGAAGTCGAGCAACAGGCTGCGATCGTCCCGCGAACGCCCCACCAGCCGGCACCAAGCCGGCCCGCCTCCCGGGTGCGCGACCTCGCACGTCAGGCTCGCGAAGCTGAACCCGGCCGGATCCGGGCGGTCGATCACAGTATGCGCCACCTCGGAAGGATAGCGGCCGCCCGCGCGGTCGCGCTAGGCTGGGAGCCGTGAACGACATCCCGCTGCACACGCAGCGCCTGGTCGAACGGCTGCTGCAGAACTACTGCGACCGCATCTGCCCGCCGGGCGCGCGGCACACGGTGCCGCTCGGCTTCGAGCTCGGGCGCGACCGCGCGACGGTCTACGAGCTGCAGCGGCTTTTCGGCATCCCGGGCACCGGCTGCCCGGTCGAGCTCGCGCAGTTCCGCTACCGCACGGCGAGCAACGAATGGCGGCTGCTGCACGCCGACGAGCACGGCCGGTGGCGTCGCTATCCGCGCTGCGGCCCGAGCCGCAGCTTCATCGAGCTGCTGCGCGAATTCGATGCCGACCCCGCGGGCCTCTTCTGGGGCCGCATCAATGGCAAGAGCCTGCGCTGGTGCAGCCCGCGCGGCCGCTGCGCCGACTGCGACCTGCGCTACTGTCGGGTGCTCGGAGTCGCCGAACCGGTGAACAGCCTGGCGAGCAGCTCGTCCGTGCGGCGCCTGACGTCGGCGTCGACGTAGCTGGCGATGGTCAGCAGCGCCCAGCCCAGCACGCCCAGATCGTCGGTGTAGCCGACGAGCGGCAACAGGTCGGGGATGGCGTCGACGGGCAGCACGAAATAGGCGAGCGCCCCGTAGACCGTCGTGCGCGCCCAGCCGGGCAAGTCCGGCCGCCGGCTCGCGAACCACAGCCACAGCACCTTTTCGACGACCTCGCGACCGGCCGTGCGACCGAAGCGCGCGAGCTTGTCGCGCAGCGAGTCCGCGGAGAACTGGCGCGCCTGCGCGTCGGCGTCGAACGAGCCGGGTATCGTGGCATAAGGCACCGGCATCTTGTCCATGTAGGCCTCCGCAGCGGCGGGGCTCCGATCATCGCACGCCCCGGTGCGTGCTTCATGCGAGAGTCTTGCGAGCCCGATGTCTGCAGCGGCCATCCTCGCTACGCAAACGCGAATCATACGGAGCGGGGATCGGCGGCATCGATGCCGATGTCGCAGCCGAATAGCGCCACCGGCTCCGTCTCGCCGCTCACCGACAGCTCCCGCTCGTACCGGAAGCCGAGCTTGCGCAGCAGGCGCAGCGAAGCGTCGTTGCGAGGCGAAGCGATCGCGAGCAGGCGCGAGAGACCGACGACCCGGCGCGCATGCGCCATGACCGCCGTGGCGGCTTCGAAGGCGTAGCCGCGCGACCACCATGCCGGCAGCAGGGCAAAGCCGATGTCGGGTGCCGGCAGGCCCTCGCGCACGACCAGCCCGCAGAGGCCGATCGGCTGGTCGTCGTCCTCCTTCAACTCGATCAGCCACAGACCGAAGCCGTGACGCTCGTAGCTGTCGAGCATGCCACGCACGATGTAGCGTCGTGCGCCGTCGAGATCTCGCACGCCGCGATCGCCGATGTAGCGCAGGAAACTCGGGTCGCTGAGCAGCCTCAGGACGAACGGCGCATCGTCGACGACCAGCTCGCGCAGCACGAGACGCGGCGTCTCGATCACTTGCCTGCCGCGGCTCATGGGCGCACCGCGCGCCGCGGGCGACCAGGGCCACCCGCGGCGGAACAATGCGCCGAGCACGTCAGGCATCGAGGCGGAAGCGCACGCGTACCGTGGTCCAGGCGCGGGTCGCGACGCCGTCGCGTACCGAGGTGAGCATCACAACCTCCATCCGAAGCGGAGACGTGAAGCATGTTGGGAGGATCGCGAGCCGCGGCCTGTCGGGCGATGCGAGGTGCTGGGGGGCGACGGGGCCGCCGGTGCGCGTGGGAACCGTCCGACGTCCGCACTTCGCGACAGTGAAGCGCGCCCGGCCGCCCTGGCACTGCCCAGCCACGGGCGAGACCGGCTCGACCGTCGATCCGCGTCTCAGCGCTCGGTGAGGCGGACCGTCTCGGTCGAGTCGACTTCGCCGTGGCGGCGCTTCGCGACCACCTGGTCGCCGGGTTTGTAGCGCTTCAGCGCTGCCGCGAACGCACCGAGATCGTTGATCACCTGCCCGTCGAGCTCCAGCAGCACGTCACCGGCGACGAAACCGGCGCGCGCGGCCGGCGAGTCGGGCACCACGGACTCGGCACGCACGCCGGCGCCCTGATGTTCGTAAGCCGGAACGAGACCGAAGGAGACGCGCCGTGGATTGCCATCCGGGCGGCCTTCCGGTCCACCGGACGCGCCGCTCGGGCCGGCTGCCCCGCCCGGCGCAGCAGGTGCCGCGATCGTCGCGGTCAGCGGCCCTGGCCGCTGCCCGAGGTAGTCGACGGCCTCGCGCGCCACGGTCGCGACCTTGACCAGGCCCGCGACGTCGATCTTGTCGGCGGTGTCGCCCGGGCGGTGATAGTCCAGATGCGCACCGGCGAAGAGCTGCACGCCCGGGATGCCACGATCGATGAAGCTCTGCTGGTCGGAGGACTGCGAAGCGCCGGCGATGCTGCGGGTCGGGATGCCGGTCGAAAAGGTGATGCCGCGGAATACGTGCTGCCACTCGCTCGCCGTGCCGGTCGCGAGCACCTGCACCGCACCGTCGCCGAGACGGCCGACCGTGTCGAGGTTCAGGACCGAGCGGATGCCGGACAGCGGCACCGGGACCGGGTTCGCGACGTAGTACTTGGAGCCGTGCAGCCCCGATTCCTCGCCCGAGAAAGCCACGAACACGAGCGTGCGCGGCGGCGCGCCGGCGTTCGCGAGGGTGCGCGCGAGCTCGAGTAGCACCGCGACGCCGCTGGCGTTGTCGTCGGCCCCGGGGTGCACCTGGCCGATCTCGGCCATGCGCACGCCCGGGCCGCTGCGCCCGAGATGGTCGTAGTGCGCCGAGACGATGACCGCTTCGTCCGCGAACCGCGGATCCGAGCCGCGCAGCACGGCGATCACGTTGCGGACTTCGACCGGCTTCTGCGCACCGGCCGGCGTGAATTCGAAGTCCTGGAAATAGTCCTCGAGGTTCGCACCGATCAGGGCCGCCTGCGGTGTGCCCGGCGGCGTCGAGCTACGCGCCGGCGGCAGGCCGGCGGCGCGGAAGCCTTCCGCGACGTAGCGCGCCGCGGCCTCGAGCCCGGCGGTGCCGAGGCCGCGGCCTTCGCGCGCGGGGTCGGCGAGCCACTTCACGTGCGCGGCCATCGCCTCGCCGTCGAACACTGCGGGCAGACGCGCCAGCGGCGCGCGCGCCGGATAGCCCGGCGCGGGCAGCTGCGTCGCACGCTGCGCGGCCGGCCGCAGATCGACGTGCAGCGGGGAGTCCGCTGCGATCCACTCGCCCTTGACGTCGTTCGCCGGCTCGATGCCGGCGAATCCGAGGTAGGAATACTTGCCGTAGTGCGGGAGCTTGCGCGCCAGACCCGGCGCGGCCTCGAGCGGATCGACGCTGATCCAGCCGATCGCCTTGGCGGTGTTCTGCGGATGGCGGCGCACGATGACTGCCGAGTGGCCGGCGAACGGGATCCGGCCGCTGCCGACGCGGATCGCGTCCGCGCCCACCTCATAGGCCGTGGCCGGATCGCTGGCGAACAGCTTGGCGGCCAGCGCGTTGTCGCGGCCGAACACCCAGACCGGCCGATCGCCCGGCAACGGCGCGCGATCGGTGTCGGTGCGCACCGTGAATTTCTGCGCATCGCCGCCGCTCCAGAACGCCAGCATTTCGCGATAGGCTGCAAGCGCAGCGGGCGAAGCCTTCGACGGCAGCACCGCGACGACCTCGGGCTCGCCGAACATCTGGCCGAGCGAAGGCGCGGTCTCGCGCGCATCGAGCAGACGGAACAGGTCGAACTCGGGGTCGACTTCCAGCGCCAGCGGCTCGCCGCGCACCGCGAACTCGAAGCGCGCCTCGCGGCCGCTCATCCTCGCGGTGAACAGCTGCGTGCCCGCGGCCGTGCGCACGGCGACGGGGACGTCGATCGCGAACGGCTCGGCCTTCTGCACCTGGCGCAGCACGCCGCGCACCAAGTGGGTGGCGCGCTCGTCCGCCGCAACGGCCTTCGCGCCGCCGTCCGCAGCAACCTGTGCGGCACCTTCCGCAGCGGCCTGTGCACCACCCGTCGCACCAGGTCGGGCAGCCGTCGCAGCCGCAGTCGCGGACCCCGACGTCCCGGGCGCCGGCACGAGCCTCACGTCGGCGACGCGCAGATCGGGCGCACCTGCGCGCGTGACCCACTGGCGGAAGAACGGCGCGAGATCGACGTTCGCCGCGGCGCCATGAGCACGTGCCAGATCGTCGAAGCTGGCGCGCTTGCCGCGCTGCTCGCGGTAGAAACGCTGCAGCCCGCGCACATAGGCCTCGTCGCCGACCTTGCGCCGCGCCATGTGGAAGGTCATCAGTGCCTTGCCATAGCCGACCGCTTCGGTGGCCGGGCTGTGACGCGAACGGAACTCGGTCAGTGGAAAATCGCGGCCATCCTTGACGAAATCGCGATACTTCTTGAGCGTGTCGCGGCGGTACTCGGCGCCCTGCCCCTGCTGCTCCTTGTAGAGATGGTCGGCGTGATAGGCCGTCAGGCCCTCGCACCAGTTGCCGCTGGCGTAGTCGACGAATACGCCGTTGCCCCACCAGTTGTGCAGGATCTCGTGCGGGTAGGATGAAGTCAGGATGAATGGAAAGCGGATGATCTGCGGTCCGAGCAGGGTGAAGCTCGGCATGCCGTAACCGGTTTCCCAGAAATTCTCCACCAGCGCGAACTTGTCGTAGGGGTAGACGCCGATCAGACTGCGGTACATCTCGAGGTTGCGCGCGGTGGCCTCGAGAAACCTGGCCGCGAGCGCATCGTCGCCCTTGCGCAAATAGACTTCAGCGGTGACGGCGCCCGCGGCGCGCGCGTAGCGTTGCAGCGGTCCACCGACGATGTGCAGTTCATCGAGCGGCGTATCCGATCGCCAGCGGGCGACACCGGTGGCATCGCGCGCACTGCCGTTGCCGGGGCTGATGAGCTGCCAGCCCGGCGGTGCGCTCGCCGCGAGCTCGAACGTGAACAGCGTGTCGCCCAGGTACGGATACCAGAGCGTGCTGCCGGCAAGGTAGACGCCGTCGTCACGGATCGTGCCGGCGGTTTCGCTGAAGCCGCGCGCGTATTCCTGGCCCGGCGTATCGAAGCCGAAATCGACGCGACCAGCGTAGTGCAGCGTGAAACGGCTGGAGCCGGCGGGCAGCTGCACGCGATAGCGCTTGGCGCGTCCCGAGCCGGTGACGCTGGCCGAGGAGCCATTGATGCCGCTGAAGCCTGCGCCGGCGCCGGCCGCGAGCGGCTGCGCCGCAGGCTCGGAGGCCGTGATCTGCAGTGGCGCCGCGAGCAGGAACTCCACCGCCTGCCCGGCCATCGACGCGGGCAGCTCGATGCTGGCGCGCACGTCGAGACTGTGCTGTGCCGGGGTGATCGCGGCCTCCAGGCGATAGCGTGGCAGGGCCCGGGTCCCCGTCTCCGGCGCAGCTGTGCGCTCGACCGTCGTTGCGGCGGGCGGCGCGACGACCGCAGCACGATCGGCGGGACCAGTGCCGGACATGGCCGGGACCTGGGCGAAACCCAGCGCCGTGACGAGCACGGTGCCGAGCGCGCCACAGAGGAACGCGAGGTGACGCATTGGCTTACCCGACGCCGCGGACAGAGGAACCACCCTTTCAACCCTTGCGGCGGAAGACGATCTCGGCAGTATGGGCCTTTCCGTCGCGCTCGTAGCGGAGCGTGGCCGCGTCGCCCCAGCGATAGTCGCCGGTCTTGCGCTGCAGCGCCGTCGTACCGTCGATGCGGACGCCGTCGAGCTCGCGCAGGACATCGCCGACCTTCAGGCCCGCCTGGTCGGCCGTTGAACCTGCGTCGATCTGGATGATCTTCGACGGATCCTTGCCGGCGCGACCCATCAGCGACACGCCGAGCACCGGATCGGTGGGCTGCGCGGTCCACGGCACGCCCCAGAGGAAATCCGCATACCCGGCGCTGACGGTCGGCACCGGCTGACCCGATTCGTCGCGCACGGTCACGGGAATCAGCGAGGCGATGCCGCCGCGGAAATGCGGCGCGAGCTGGCGCTGCGAACCGAGCCCGTAGGCAGCATGCCCGGCACCGATCAGCACCACCACGATCTCCTGCGGATCAGCCGGTGTCGAAAGCGCCTGGCCGGCGTTCCAGCCCATCGCCGCATCCCAGGTGACCTGCGCCTGGTAGAGGCCCTCGGCCTGCTCGGGCGACATTTTCGCGTGCAGCGGATCCTCGGCGGCGAAGTATGAGTGCACCAGCGTCCGATGATCGGCGCTGGCGATGTCGATGGACGGCGGCATGTGGCGGCGGGTCGCTGCATCGAGCGAATCGAGACCGTTGGCGCGCACGCCCCGCACCACTTCGCGCGGCGCGTTGATGCCGACCATGCGCAGCTTTCGATCGCGGGCGAACAGGAAGATGTCGCGGTAGCCGTTCCAGTGGTGGGACCAGTACTCGTACCACTGCGAACTCTCGAGGAACTGCGCCTCGGTGAGCTCGCCGCGGCGCCAGCGCTCCAGCGGCACCGTCACGGTCCAGGGGAACATTTCCAGGCCGACGATCACCTTGCGGCCCGCCGCCTGCAGCGCCTCGATGACCCGCAGCTGGGCACGATGGAACTCGCCGTTGGTGTGCTCCTCGCCGATGAACAGCACGCGGACATCAGCGAGCCGTCGGGCAAGCTCGCCGGCGGCGATGACTTCACCGGTACGGGTGTCGGTGATGCCGTCGAGACGAACCGGCGCCTGGCGATGCCGGCGCGCGGCATCGCCGAGTGCGAGCTGTTGCGGATCGGCGTCCCGCGTTGCGACAGCCGCAGGCGCTTGCGGCTCCGGTCCGGGGGCCGCGCCAACCGATCCGCTCATCGCCAGGCCGGCGAGCAGCAGACCGACGACCGCCCGGCGCATCAGAAGCGCATCCGCCACGTCACACCGTACTGGCGCAGCCGCGGATGCGACACGCTGTATCGGAAGGGAAAGAACGTGCCGCCGGTGTTGACGCCGGTCGGCAGCGTGTTCGAGAAGTACACGTCGCGAAAGGCGCCGCTGGGCGCGTCTTCGTTGCCCAGGTTACGGCCCCAGAGCTCCAGCGACCAGCGGTCGTTGGTGACGCCGAGGGTGGCGTTGAGCGTGGTGCTCGCCGGCACGATCGTCTGGTTGGTCGCATCGGCAAACTGCTTGCCGCGATACGCCACGTCGCCGCGCATGAACCACTCGGTCTCGCCGCGAAGCGGCGCGCCGTAGCGCGCGCCGGCATTGCCCTGCCATTCGCTGCTGCGCAGCATCTTCTTGCCCGCGACGCTGCCGGTCGGCGCAAAGGTGGGGAACTCGCGGAAGGTCTCGAGGGTCGCGTTGTCGTACTCGGCGTTCACGTAGGCAACGCCCAGGTTGAGGTCGACGCCGCGCATCGGCCTGGCCCTGAGGTCGAATTCGAAGCCCTGCACCGTCGCATCGCCGCCGTTCACGTTGAAACCTGTCGGCTGCACGATGGCCCGGCCGCCGACGGCCGCCAGGATCTGCGGAATGGCGATGTCGGACCAATCGAGCTGATAGATGTTGAACTCGACACCCAGGCGGCGATCGAGCAGTTCGGCCTTGACGCCGAGTTCGTAGCTCAGGATGGTCTCCTGGTCGAAGGCGGCCGGCACCGTCACCTCGACCGTCGGCGCATCGACGAAGCGCACGCGGGTCGGATCGAAATCGCCGGACTTCTCGGCGTGCGCCACACCGCCGAAAAACGACACGTTTTCCACCGGCTTGAAACGCAGGTTGGCACGCCAGTTGACCAGATCCCAGGTATTGGTGCCCGAAGACAATGGATCGGCGATGCGGAACTTGCGCTCCTCCTCGCTGTAGCGGCCTTCGACCGAGGCCGTCAGGCGCTCGCTCAGGTCGTATTCCAGCTGCGCGAACACGGACGGCGCACTGGCCTTGGTGACGAAGGCATCGCCGAAATCCGCGCCACCGAACGGATCGGTGAACCACTCGAGAAAAGCGGCATTGCCGGCACCCGGCGCGAAATCGACCGTGGTCGTCGGCCCCAGCGCCGTGCAGGCGAGGCAGAACGAACCGAAGTTCGCAGGCAGCGGACGGGTCGAGATCACGCCATCCGCGCCGGCGCGACGCTCGGTGGAGAAGTAGATGGCGCCGGTGGAATAGCGCAGTGCGCGTTCGCGATCGCTGTTGAAGCGGATCTCCTGGCTGTATTCCTCGGAGCCATCGCCGCCGCCGATCTGCAACAGCCCCGTGGTGAAGGTCCGTCGCGGGCCGGATTGCGAGCCCAGGCCCGGGATGTTCACGACCGGCGCCGGTTGGTAGGTGAAGATCACGGATTCGCCGGAATTGCGCGAGCCGTCGACGAAGAACGACTGGTCGGTCTTCGAGTAGCCGGTGATGGCAGTGAGCTCACCGCCGCCGAGCTGCCAGCGCAGGGTCAGGTGCGCGCGTGTCAGGTCGCGATCTTCGCCCCGCGCACCGGGCAACGCCGACAGGCTGTCCTCGTCGACCGAGGGCAGCTCGCCGCAGTAGTTCAGCAACCGGCTCGAGACCGTGCTCATTGGGTTGGTCGCGAGTGCGGTCACGCGCCGGTCCTCGCAATTGGCGGCAACGGCCGTGGTGGCCGAGTTGCCGATCTGGTCGTCGGATACATACAGGCCGAGTTCGGCTTCGAACGACTCAGTCGGCAGCCAGGTGAGGGTGCCGCTGAAGGTCTTGAAGGTGTATCCGCCGATGTCCGGACCCCGGCCGGAGCCCGCCCAGGCATTTTCATAAGAGCCGTCGAACTCGTCGTGCACGAGCGCGACGCGGCCGCGCAGCACGCCCGGCACGAGCGCGCCGCTCGCGACCACCTTGGCGAGTGCCTTGCCATCGTTGCCGAACGTCAGCTCGGTCCGCCCGAGGAACTCCTCGGTGGGCTTGGCGGTGACGTAGTTGATCGCGCCACTGAAGGCATTGCGGCCGTAGAGCGCCGCCTGCGGGCCCTTGACCACCTCGATGCGCTCGAGATCGAGCTGGCTGAAGTTGATGCCCTCGCGACCCGAGACATAGACGCCATCGACGAACACGGCGGTGTTCAGGTCGCCGAAGATGTCGATGGGCGCAACGCCGCGGATGACCGGTGCCGGCAGGAATTCGCCGATGACATTGGAGAAGGTCAGGCCGGGCGTGTACGCCGCCACGTCGTCGAGGTTGGCGATGCCGCGCTGCTGGATGGCATCGGCCGTGAACGCCGAGATCGCCAGCGGCACGTCGAGCAGCTGCTCGGCCCGCTTGCGGGCCGTGACGATGATTTCCTCGAGTGCTGCATCCCCCCTGGAAGCGTCGGCGGCGGCTGGCTGGGCGGGTGCTGACTGCGCCGCCATGGCGGCGAGCAGGGCGGCGCAGGCGACGACGCCGGGCCGCGAACCGGCAGATCCTGAAAGCATGTTTGAACTCCCTGCATTGCTGCGCCGCAATCGTGACGCCGCGGTCGCTTGCGGGGAAGCTACAACAATGAGCGGGGTCGACGCCATAGCGGCGGCCTGGACCCGGCCACGCCGACGCGTGGCGCGGCAGCCCAAAACCAGGGCGGCCGGCACTGCCCTAAGCCGTGCCGGCCGCCGCAATCAACCCTGCCGGGCTGCAAGCCGCAGCCAGACGCGGGCGCGATACGTCAGAACCGCATGCGCCAGGTCACGCCGTAGGTCAGCAGCCGCGGATGCGCCACGTTCCAGCGGAACGGGAAGAAGGTGCCGCCGGTGTTCACGCCCGACGGCAGCGTGTTGGTGAACATCGCGTCGCGGAACGCACCGCTCGGCGCATCTTCGTCGGTCAGGTTGCGACCCCAGAGCTCGAGCGTCCAGCTGTCGTTGGTCAGGCCGATCGACGCGTTCAGCGTGGTCGCCGCCGGGATGATCGCCTGGTTGGTCGCATCGGCGTACTGCTTGCCGCGATAGGCCAGGTCGCCGCGCACGAACCACTCGGTGTCGCCGCGCGCCGGAGCGCTGTAGCGGGCGCCGGCATTGCCCTGCCACTCCGAAGTGCGCAGGATCGTGTTGCCGGAAACGTCGCCATTCGGCGCGAAGCTCGGGAACTCGATGAAGGACTGCACCCGCGCGTCGTCGTACTGTGCGTCGACGTAGGCCAGGCCGAAGTTCAGGTCGACCCCGCGCGCCGGGCGCGCGACGATCATGAACTCGGCACCCTGCACCGACGCGTCGCCGCCGTTCACGTTGAAGGCCGTCGGCTGGATGATCGCGCGGCCACCGACATCGCTGCGGATCTGCGGAATCACGATGTCGGACCAATCGAGCTTGTAGATGTCGAATTCGACACCGATCCGGCGATCGAACAGTTCGGCTTTCACGCCCAGCTCGTAGCTGAGGATCTTTTCCGGATCGAAGGCGCCCGGCACCGTCACGTCGACCGTCGGCGCATCGACGAAGCGCACCGTCGTCGGGTCGAAATCGCCCGACTTCTCGGACTGTGCAACGCCGGCAAAGAACGTGACCGCGTCCGTCGGCTTGAAGCGCAGCGTCGCGCGCCAGTTCGCCAGGCCCCATGAATCCTCGACGCTGACGTTGGTGGCGCGATCGTCGAAGCTGCGCTCCTCGTCGGTGTAGCGACCCTCGATCGAACCGGTCAGGCGATCGGTGAAATCGAATTCGGCTTGCGCGAAGACCGCCGCCGAATCGGTCTTGAAGCGATAGATGCCCTCGCTCGAGCCGCCGAGCGGATCGGTGAACCACTCGAGAAAGGCGCCGTTGCCAGCGCCCGGCGCGAAGTCGACGATGGTCGTCGGCCCGAGCGCGGTGCAGGCGAGACAGAACGAGCCGAAGTTCGCCGGCAGCGGACGGGTGCCGAGCACGCCGTCCTCGCCGGCGACACGCTTGTTCGAGAAATAGAACCCGCCTACCGAGTAGCGCAGCCGCTGTTCGCGATCGCTCGCGAACCGGATCTCCTGGCTGAACTCCTCGGTGCCGTCGCCGCGACCGATGATCAGCAATCCGGTGCTGAACTGCTGGCGGGGGCCAGACTGGGTGCCGAGCATCGGGATATTGATGGCGGGCGCCGGCTGGTAGGTGAAGATCGTGGTTTCGCCGGAATTGCGCGAACCGTCGATGAAGAACGACTGGTCAACCTTCGAATAGCCCGACAGCGCCGAGAGCGTGCCGCCGGCGACGTTCCAGCGCAGTGCCAGATGGGCGCGCGTCAGGTCGCGATCCTCGCCGGTCGCGCCGGGCAGGGCCGACAGGCTGTTCTCGTCGATGGACGGCAGCTCACCGCAGTAGTTCAGCAGGCGGCTGGTCACGGTGCTCATCGGATTGGTGGCCAGTGCAGTCGTTCGTCGGTCTTCGCAGTTCGCGACGACTTGCGAGACCGCGGCATTGTCGATCCGGTCGGCCGACACGTAGAGGCCGAGCTCGGCTTCGAAGGCGTCGTTCGGCGACCATGCCAGGGCGCCGTTGAAGGTCTTGAACTTGTAGCCGCCGATGTCGGAGCCGGGACCGCGCCCGGCCCAGGCATTCTCGTACGAACCGTCGAACTCGTCGTGCAGCACCGCGGCGCGGCCGCGCAGCACGCCGGGGATCAGCGCACCGCTGACCGCGACCGAGCCGAGCGCCCGGCCATCGTTGCCGACGGTGACCTGGGTCTTGCCACGAAACTCGTCAGTGGGCTTCGCCGTCACGTAGTTGATCGCGCCGCCGAAGGCGTTGCGGCCGTAGAGCGCCGCTTGCGGACCCTTGACGACCTCGATGCGCTCGATGTCCAGCTGGCTGAAGTTGACGCCTTCCCGACCCGACACGTAGATGCCGTCGACGAAGACGGCCGTGTTCAGCTCGCCCAGGATGTCGATCGGCGCCACGCCGCGAATGACCGGCGCCGGCAGGAACTCGCCGAGCACGTTCGAGAACGTGAGGCCTGGCGTATTCGCCGCCACGTCATCGAGGTTGGTGATGCCGCGCTGCTCGATCGCCTCGGCCGTGAACGCCGTGATCGCCAGCGGCACGTCGAGGAGCTGCTCGCTCTGCCGGCGCGAGGTGACGACGACTTCGTCCAGCTCGATGGCGTTTGCGCTGCGCGAAGCGTCCTGTGCCCACACGGACTGCGTTGCAACGACAACCAGCAGCGCCGAAGCCGCGGCAATGCCCGACCCGCGGACAGCTCCGCATCGTGAAAACCTGAAAACCATGCTTACCCCCCAAGATACGAGCCACACGCGCGATGGCGCAGCTTCTTGTGACGAACTTACAACGAAGGCGCGCGCAATGCCATATGGCATCGGCCATCTGTCGAACGATATCACCGGGCAATATGTGGAGTAGCGACATGATCAACCGTTCTACATTCGCAGCCGCTGTGCTGAGTGCGACGTTTTCGCTGCCTGCCTGCATGGCGGCGGGCGCTCCGGGGACCGCTCGCGAGACGGCTCGCGCAGTGCCGGTACCCGCCGGCGCCGCGGTGAGCACCAGGCCGGGCGAATCACCTTCGTGGCAGATTCCCAACATCGGCGACGCCGCCGAGGCCTACTACGGCCCGGACGGCGTGCATCTGATCGCACAGGTGAAGAGCCCGCTCGCCGTGAAGGATGCGCGTGGCATGTCCGGCTACCTCACCAAGACGTTCACCGATAGCGGGACCGACGTCGTGCTGATCAACGAAAAGGGCTGGGATGCCTGTTCGTATTTCTTTCCGGACGGCAAGCGGCTGGTCTGGACCTCCATCAAGGACAACCTGCAGATGCCGGTCGGCAGCTGGTCCGACTGGCGCAACTACCCGCAGGGCGCCGAGCTCTATGTCTCGGACCGCCAGGGCAAGAACATCCAGCGCCTGACCAACAACAAGTATTACGAAGCGGAAGTCACGGTCTCACCTGACGGCAAGTGGATCGTCTTCGGCCGCATGATCGACGGCAACATGGACCTCTGGGTCATGAACTCCGACGGCAGCGGCGAGAAGCAGATCACCTTCACCAAGGACGAGCAGGAAGGCGCGCCGTATTTCCTGCCGGACAGCGAGACCATCCTGTACCGGGCCTGGAAGGCATCGGAGTACGACCGCAAGCCGACTCCGATGACCATCTACACGATCAAGCGCGACGGCAGCGGCAATCAGCGCCGTACCTTCACCGACGACATGAACTGGGCGCCCTACCCGACCCCGGACGGCAAGCACTTCGTGTTCGTGCGCGCCGAGACGGCGCGCAACTGGGAGGTCTATCTCGGCTATCTCGACGGCAAGACGCCGCCGAAGCGCCTCACCTTCGACGACGCTTTCGACGGCTTCCCGGCGGTCTCGCCCGACGGGCGCAAGATGGTCTGGACGAGCTCGCGCAGCTCGGCCGGCGCCGGCTTCATGCAGGGCCTGCGCCTGCATGTCATGGACATCACGTCGCTCGACGTCGGCCCGAAGCAGGCCACCCGTCGCTGACACGCGCGGCAGCCGCGCGCTTCCTTAGAGCCGGGATCCAGAGGAGTGAGGACAATGCAGAAGAAGGGTCCGAACATCGATCGGCGCGCGCTGCTGGCCGGCGCCATGGCCGCGGGCGCTGCCGCCGCAGGCGCGGCGCCAGCGGTCGCACAGCAGGCGGGCGCCGCCGCATCGCGCCAGTCGCAGTCGCAGATCAAGGTGGCGAGGCACGGCGTCTACGAGACCGTGCCGCTGCGTCAGGATGCGATCAACGTCTGCGCCGTGCAGTCGCGGGTCTGGTCGGTGGACGTGAAGAACCGCGCGACGACGATGCGGCGCAATCTCGCGCATGTCACGAAGCTGATCGACTACGCGCAGGGTTCAGCCGAGGAATGGGGCGGCGAGCGGCTCTGGGGCGCGAAGCAGGACCTGATCTGCATGCACGAGTTCCCGGTGCAAGGCTTCCAGCCCTGGACACGCCGGGAGCTGAACCAGATCGCGTTCGAGCTGCCGGGCCCCGAGACCGACGTGATCGCGCAGCGCGCCAGGAAATACGGCTGCTACATCGCCTTCGGCTGCTACGCCAAGGAGAAGGACTGGCCGGACCACGTGATCAACATGTCGGTGATCGTCGGCCCGAACGGCGACATCGTCAGCCGGCAGTGGAAGGCCCGCAACATTCTCGGCATGTTCGGCGAAGGCGGGCTGATCGGCACCACGATCTACGACGTGCTCGACCGCTACGTCGAAATGTACGGCTGGGACGCAACCATGCCGATCGCACGTACCGACATCGGCAACATCGCGATGACGGCGGTCGGCGCCGAGCCTCTGCTGTATACCTGCTACGCGCTGAAAGGTGCCGAGATCATGATCCTGACGGTCACCGGCGGCACGAATGCCGAGTCGGCGGTCGCCGCCGCGCGCACCAACCGCACCTACGTCGTCGGCGTCGGCAACTCGGTCTCGCCCGACAACCCCGGCTTCCTCGAGGCTGTCGGCTCGCGTGACGAGGGCACGGTGGTCGTCGACCCGCGCGGCACGGTGCTGGCCAAGACCGCGAATCATCACGAGGACGCGATCAGCGCGCGAGTACCGATCGCGGACTTCCGCAAGGCGCGGCGCATGCCTGAACTGCCGATGGCGCTGATGCTGCCGGTGTTCCAGCAGTACCAGCCGGTGTTCCAGCCGAACGCCTTCCTCGGCAAGCTGCCGGAAACCTACGCAGAAGCAGGGGAGCTGGCGCGGCGGCGCATGGGCACGAAGTAGCCGCTGGCCGGCGGTGGCCGCGGTTGTCCGCGGCCACCCACCCACCCACGACAGCAACGGGCCGCCGCCACCTCGTCGGCGAGCCGCAGGGGAGGGCCGGGGGCGTTTGACCACCGGCTCACCCGTTCTCGGTGGGGCCGCGCAGGCCGCGCCGTGGGCGGCCCGCTACTGGCGCGGCGCGGGCTGCTGGATGCCGCCCTTGTTGGCCTTGCCGGTCAACCGCTCGCCGAGATCGCGCGGCTCTTCGGATCGTAGCGCAGCGGCGTACTGCCGGTCGGCGTGAACACCGGATCCCAGGCGCGCGAAGCCTCGTTGTAGACGAAGGCGCGCAGACGCGGGATCTCCGCCGGCGCGAGCCTCGCCTGGCGCGTGACCGGCAGCGTGAAACTCGCGGGCCGGTTGACGATGGTGCGATACGGACCGAACAGCACGGCCGGCGAAACCACCTCGCTGTGCTCCGCGAGGCGCGCGATCGGCACGTCCTGGGCGCCGACGTAGGCCTCGAAGCTGTCCCAGGCCGAGACCAGGTTGTCGGCGGGGTCCTGGAAGGCGCGATAGTTCCGTGCATCGAAGGACTCCGGCTCGCCCGGATGCGCATCCTTCGCCACCACCAGCTTCGCGCCGCGCAGCGCTCCCTGCTTCACTTCGACGCCGCCGCCGCCTTCGCGGTCGACGGCGCCGCGCGCGACGATCTGCAGGTTCAGCGAGGTCGGGAACACGCCGAAGCGCTCGACGGCGCTGCGGATGTTGTGCGCGTAGCCGGTCGTGAAGTCCTGCGGCTGCGCCAGGCCATAGGAGTAGTAGTTGTCGCGACGCCTGTCGCCAGAGCGGCCCTGCGGATTGAAGTGCAGCGCGTAGCGGTCGCCGTAGTAGGCCTCGAGGTAGCGCTTGAACGAGACGTAGTTGTTGTAGGCGTTCTCGTGATAGACCTCCTTCGACCACGGATGCGGCGCGGAGAACGGTCCCTGCGCCGGGCGGTCCGGGAACGGCAGGCCGTAGGTCGTGTAAAGGATCGCGACCTCGCTGCCGGGCTCGATGTTGTCGAGGTGCTTCTTGGCGAGGTGCAGCAGCGCGAGGTTGTACTCGGGCGTGCGTCCCACCTGGCGCGACTGCTGGTACTGGAACTGCTCGCCCAGGCCGGCGAGGCACAGGGCCCGCTTCACGTAGCCCTTGGTCATGAAGTCGTTGGCATAGTTGTTGTTGTCCGTGGTCTCGCGGACCAGGACCATGCGCCGGAAGCCTTCGCGTGCGAAGTCGAGCGCGACGTCCTCCTCGAAGCGCGTCAGGCCCGTGGTCGGCGCATAGGCGCCGAAGCGTACGTCGATCTGGTCGTCGAACAGCCCATCCAGCACCTTCGCCGTATGCGACTCGATCGCCACGGTCGCCGGCGAGAGCCGCGGCTCGAGGTCCTCGTGCAGGATGCTGAAATCGGTGATGCCGCCGGCCCAGGAGTATTCGTCGGCGTCGCGGATGCCGTTCGGCATGGCCAGCGGGTTCGCGCCCGGGCCCATCGGCGCGGCACCGATCACAACCACGCCTTCCAGGTAGTTCGTACCGTCGCGCGGATCGACGGCCCAGAAGGAGCGCTGCAGCGGGCGCTTGAAGTCCTTGGCCGGCGTGATCATCCCGGGCGTCGCCGGCACATCCTTCGCGGCGAGCGTGACTTGCGGATCGTATATCGAGACGTAGGTCTGGCCGTCGGCCGAGAGCTTGTAGAAGCCGACGGAGTCGTGCAGCGCCTCGAGTCCCGGTGCCGGAAAGCCGAGAGCATAGGGCTGCAGGCCGAGCTGCACCCGGAACGGCGGCGTGCCGACGAAGTCCTCGGTGCAGGGCTCGTCGGGTCGTGCCGCGCTGGTGCCGAAGCTGCGCTTGACCACCTCGCGCCGGTAGAGCGGATCGAAACCCTCGGGTTCGGCCCAGTCGGTGATCAGCACGGCGACCCACTCGGCCGCGGGCCGGCGGCTCGTGGATGCCGTAGCCGCGGCACCGCCCGCCGCGACAGGCACCGGCGACGGCGCGGGCTGCGCGGCACTGCCGGCCAGGGGCAGCGCGAGACCCATCAGGAATACACGGAATGCGGCAGCAGCCTGCCGGCCATCGATCGAATGCGGCATGTCCACCTCGTCCAGGCCCCCCCTCGTGGAAGCCCGACCATGACGTGGCGGGCGTCAGGCTCCGGTCTTCTTGCCAGCGCGTGGCCGTCTCGTGGAACCGGACGGGCGCTCGCCCTCGTCGGGTCGCTCGCGTGTCTGCGGTGCGGGCGATGCCGCAGGAGGCGGCGGCGCGCCGCGAGGCTTGAGCGCGGAGACGATGTTCTCCTGCATCTGCTGCCACATCGCGAAATTGGCCTGCGCGAACTCGGCCATCGAGGCGAGCGGCGTGCCGCTGACCATCTTGGAGATCTGCGTCTGCAACGCCTGCTGCTGCGCGACGAAGGACGCCACGGCCTGTTCCAGGTAGCGACCCATGAAGCCCTGCATCGCGTCGCCATAGAAGCGGATGATGGATTCGAGCGTCGAGGTCGAGAGGATCGGCTGCCCGAACTGCTCCTGGTCGGCGATGATCTGCAGCAGGATCGCGCGCGTCAGATCCTCGCCCGACTTGTCGTCGACGACCTTGATCTTCTCGCCCTGCACGATCAGCTTGCGCAGATCCTCGAGCGTGACGTGCCGGCTGTCGACCGCGTCATAGAGGCGTCGGTTGGCGTATTTCTTGATGACACGTTCGCTGGCCATGTGCGGATTCTAGCCTGAGGACTGCGCACGAATAGAATGAGGGACGGCCGCATCCCGATTGAGGGGGGGAGAGATGCGAGCCGCCCCTCGAGGGGAACGGTACCGGCCGGCGCCTCGGGCGCCGGGCCGTCGTGATCAGGCGCTCTTGCGGCCGGTGGCGGTCAGCTCATCGTTCGCGGCCTGGGCCCACTTGCCCATTTCGGCCTGCGCCTGGGCGGCAATCTTCAGCCACTCGTTGGTACGCTCGGTCTGGCGACCGACGAATTCGGTGGCGAGCTGCGCCTGCTGCGCGGCGAGCTGCTGCGGATCCCTGGCCGTCAGCGCGGCGCGAGCCTGCGCGATGCCGTAGTCGAGCGCTTCGCCTGCGGCCTCGTAGCC
>JADLDF010000018.1 GCA_020846815.1 Gammaproteobacteria bacterium
TGGCGAGCACGAGCGCGCCGTACTTGAGCCAGCGCGCGCTGCGCGGATCCTCGACCAGCAAGCGACCGGGTTCGGCGCCGACCACGCGGGTCTGCGGCAGCCAGTCGATCTTGATGTGTTCGAGCGTGGCCTGCATGCAGCGACGCGCGAATGCGGGTGCGCTGAAGCGCACATCGTGGCGCCAGACCTGTCCGCCCGGCAATGCCTGCGCATCGACGAGGCCGACGCGCACACCTTGCCGTGCCGCCGCATGTGCGGCGGTCAAGCCAGCCGGCCCGCTGCCGATCACCAGCACGTCATAGCGCTCAGCCATCGGTACGCACCTGCATGCCTGGGCGGGCGATGAGCATGCAGGCCTGTTGTTGTGCGATGCCGTCGATCTCGACACGGCATTCGAAACACACGCCCATGCCGCACAGGGCCGCGCGCGCTTCACCGCTGCGCGAGCGGCGGAACCGTGATCCGGCCCGCGCCACCGCGGCGGCCACGCTGGCACCGGCCACGACCTCGACCGGCTTGCCGTTGACGATCACGCAGATGCACGTGCTCATGCCGCTGCTCGCATCGGGTCGTAGGGCCGCGCATCGATTGCGGGCGTGCGCGCGAGCAGTTGGTCGACCAGAAGACGCGCGGTGCCCGGCGCGGTGGTGACGCCCAGTCCCTCATGACCCGCCGCGACCCAGATGCCGCGGCGCTGGGCGACGCGACCGATGTAGGGCAGGCCGTCGATGCTGGCCGGGCGCAGGCCGGCCCAGGCGCGCAGCGCCTTGAGCTGACGCAGGCTCGGCAGGAACTGGAATGCACAGCGCAGCATGCGTCGCAGCATCGGCAACGAGATTTCGCTGTCGCTGACGCCGTACTCGCGCGATGAGCCAACCAGCAACTGGCCCGTCGGACGCGGCTGCACATTGCAGGCGACGCTGTCGGACTGGCCGTGTGCGCTGTCGGTGTAGCCCATGTGCACGAGTTGGTGATGCAGCATGTTCGGATAGCGCTCGGTGATCAGCAGATGGCCCTTGCGCAGATGGATCAGCAGTTCGGGCAACAACGCCTGCAAGGCGCCGCCGGTGGCGATCAGCACATTGCCGAGCAGGCGCTGACCGTCATCGAGCGTGACCGCATGCTCGCCCAGTGCAATCGCGCGGGCATGGATCAGGGTCGCGCGGCGCCGGCAGGCTCGCTCGACGAGGCGGCGCGCCATGACCGGCGGATAGACGACCGCTTCATCGGGCACCAGCACGCCGCCGGCAAGACCTGGTGACAGCGCGGGTTCGAGTTCGCGCAACTGCGCCGCGTCGACGGCTTCGGCCACGGCGCCCGCTGCGCGCAGGCGCGCGAGCTTGTCGGGAATGCGTGCGAGCTCGTGTTCGTCGCGCGCAAACCAGAGCGTGCCGCAGCGACTGAACTCGCCGCCGGGCAGATCCTGCAGGTCTTCCCACAGGCCGAGTGAGTAGCGAGCCAGAGTCAGCTCCGCCGGCAGGCCATCGACGGCGACGAGATGGCCCATGCCGGCTGCGGTGACCCCTGCGCCGATTGCGCCCGACTCGACGATTGCGACCTTGAGCCCCTCGGCACTGGCAACGTCCGCGCAGGCAGCGCCGATGATGCCGGCGCCGACCACGATCAGATCGTAACTGTGCGTCATGTCGCCACGCCCCAGGTGAGCGCATCCCGACCGTCGATGAAGAGACTGCCTGCGGCGGTGATGTAGGCCGTGCCGACGATGCGCGGCAGCACGCCGAGCTGCCCGGGTTGGTAGCTGCCCTCGAACACGCTGCCGAGGACGCCGGCCTGACGCCAGATCGCGCCCGGTGCGAGCTTGCCGTCGGCCGCCAGACAAGCCAGCTTGGCACTGGTGCCGGTGCCACAGGGCGAGCGGTCGTAGGCGCCGCCGGGACACAGCACGAAATTGCGCGCATCGATGTCGTCGCGGTCGGCCGCGCCAGTGATTTCGATGTGATCGATATCGGCTCCGACCGGCGCACGCTCGAGCGCGGCGCGGATCGCCAGCGCGTAGTCGGTGAGCGCACGCCAGTTCGCCAGCGCGATGGGCTGTGGACAGTCGCTGGTGACGAAGAACCAGTTGCCGCCCCAGGCCACGTCGCCGCGCACGCTGCCGTAGCCGGGCACGTCCAGCGTGATGCCGGCGGCGAGACGATAGCTTTCGACGTTGTCGACCGCGATGCGGCCGTCGTCGAGGAGTTCGGTCCACACCGGGCCCACCGGTGTTTCCAGCAGATGGCGCCCGGGCGCGATGCGGCCCAGGTGCTGCAAGGTGCGCACCACGCCGATCGTGCCGTGGCCGCACATGCCCAGGTAGCCGACATTGTTGAAGAAGATCACACCGGTGCAGGCGCGGGCATCGACCGGATCGAGCAGCAAGGCGCCGACCAGGGTGTCCGAACCGCGCGGTTCGAGCACGGCTGCGCGGCGCCAGTGGTCGTGTTGCGTGCGCAGGCGGTCGAGGCGCTCGGCCATGCTGCCGTTGCCGAGATCGGGAAAGCCGGTGGTGATGACGCGGGTCGGTTCGCCGCCGGTGTGGGAGTCGATGAA
>JADLDF010000019.1 GCA_020846815.1 Gammaproteobacteria bacterium
GCGGCGGCGACGACCACGTCGTGGATGCGGAGTTCGAGGAAGTGAAGGACAAGGACCGCAAGGCGTCCTGATCCTTCGCCGGCGCGGTCCGCATAGGTTGGCGTCCCGGGCGATGACGGCGCGCCGCGAGAGAGGCGCGCCGTTTCGCGTGCAGGGGATTCATGTCGAAGCGTGACTACTACAAGGTTCTGGACGTTCCGCGCAACGCGACCGAGGCCGACGTCAAGAAGGCCTATCGCCGCCTCGCGATGAAGTACCACCCGGATCGCAATCCGGGCGATAAGGAAGCGGAAGAGAAATTCAAGGAGGCCAAGGAGGCCTACGAGGTCCTGACCGACGCGCAGAAGCGCGCGATCTACGACCAGCACGGCCATGCGGGCATCGACGCCGCACGGCAGGGCGGCGGCGGCCAGGGCGGCTTCAACAGCCAGGACTTCGGCGACATCTTCGGCGAGGTCTTCGGCGACATCTTCGGCGGCGGCGCGCGCCGCGGCGGTCGCTCGCAGGTGTTCCGCGGCGCCGACCTGCGCTACGACCTCGAGCTCGATCTTCCCCAGGCCGTTTTCGGTCACAGCTTCGAGCTCGATCTGCCGAAGCTCATGGAGTGCGAGACCTGTCACGGCACCGGCGCGGCCAAGGGGCATACGCCCGTGACCTGCGACACCTGCGGCGGCAACGGCCAGGTACGCATCTCGCAGGGCTTCTTCCAGCTGCAGCAACCCTGTCCGCGCTGCCGGGGTACGGGCAAGATCGTCAAGAATCCCTGCGATACCTGCCTCGGTCAGGGGCGGGTGCGCCGGCAGCGCAAGCTGAACGTGAAGGTGCCGGCCGGTGTCGGCACGGGCGATCGGATCCGTCTTGCAGGCGAGGGCGAGGCCGGCCGCAACGGCGGTCCGCCGGGCGATCTCTACGTCGAGATCACCGTCAAGGACCATCCGATCTTCGAGCGCGACGGCGAGCATCTCTCCTGCGAGGTGCCGATCAGCTTCGCGACCGCCGTGCTCGGTGGCAGCGTCGCGGTGCCGACGCTCGAGGGCGACGTCACGCTGAAGATCCCGGCCGAGACGCAGTCGGGCCGTGTGTTCCGCCTGCGCGAGAAGGGTGTGAAGCCGGTGCGCGGCGGGCCGCGGGGCGACCTGTTCTGCCGCGTTGTGGTAGAAACCCCGGTCAAGCTGACCACCGAGCAGCGTGAGCTGCTGCGCGGGTTCGACGAGTCCCTGAAGGGCGATGGTCGCTCGCACACGCCGCGCGAGGAAGGGTTCTTCGAAGGCGTGCGGCGCTTTTTCGCCGGCTCCTGAGCCCTGGCCGGTCCCTCACTCTGGAGTGGCATCGATGGTTCGAGTCGTGATCGTGGGTGCCACCGGTCGCATGGGGCGCACTCTCGTGAGCTGCGCGCGGCAGATGTCCGGCCTGGTCATCGTCGGCGCCATCGATCGCGCCGACGATCCTGCCATCGGTCGCGACGTCGGCGAGCTGGCCGGCATCGGCACGCTAGGCGTGCCGGTCAGCGGCGAACTTTCAGCCGTGCTCGATGCGGCCGACGTCGTGGTCGACTTTTCCGACCCGGCGTCGACGGCCGGCCATCTCGCCGCCTGCGCCGCGGCCGAAGTCGCGCTGCTGGTCGGCACCACCGGATTGCCACCGGAGATCGAGCTGCATGCGACGCGTGCTGCTGCACGCGCGCCGGTCATGATCGCCTCGAACACGAGTCTAGGCGTGACTCTGCTGACGGCGCTGGTGCGCGAATGCGCGCGACTGCTGCCGGAGGATTTCGACATCGAGATCGTCGAGGCCCACCACCGCTACAAGAAGGATGCCCCCTCCGGCACCGCGTTGACGCTCGGGCGCGCAGCGGCGGAGGGGCGGGGGATCGATTTCTCCCGGGCGGCGGTCATGGGCCGTTCTGGAGTGGCACCGCGCCGCACTGGGGAAATCAGCTTCGCCGTGGTGCGAGGTGGTGACATCGTCGGCGAACATGACGTGATCTTCGCTGGAACGGCCGAGAAAATTACCTTGTCCCACCAGGCCACCGACCGTGCGGTGTTCGCCCGCGGTGCGCTCGAGGCAGCGCGCTGGCTGGCGGGCCGGCCTGCGGGTCGCTATGCAATGTCCGATTTTATCTCAATAAAAACATAGGCTTATGCTGCTCTTAGGGTGTCATTGAGCAACCCCGTCGCCTTCCGGCGGCCAGCCGCGCCGCGGCATTTCTGATCATTCGACCCCGAATTGCATGGACACAAAGGGGCCCCGAAACGTAAAATTTGCTTCTAATCCGATAGCCGGGTTAGTCCGTGCAAGGCGGGAGGATGTTCGCGAGAACTCCTCCCGCTTTGTTCATCTAAACCTCGTCGTGTCGACCCGCTCAGACGGCTCGAGGCCGAAGCCTCGAACGGCCGCCCGCGGGCACGCGCGAGCGGGATGGATCCGCTCTCGGAGACTCTCGGCATCGGCAAGGCGCGCGCCGCTTCAGGTGCGCGTAACGAAGGGGATCGAACAGTGAGCGTACCTGCGGTACTTGCACTCGCGGATGGCAACGTCTTCCGCGGCAAGTCGATCGGCGCACCAGGCAATACCACCGGCGAAGTCGTCTTCAATACCGCATTGACGGGCTATCAGGAGATCCTCACCGATCCCTCGTACTCGCGTCAGATCGTCACGCTGACCTATCCCCACATCGGCAACACCGGCACGAATGCCGAGGACCACGAGGCCGGCCAGGTCTTCGCCTCCGGCCTGATCATCCGCGACCTGCCGCTGAAGGCGAGCAGCTTCCGCATGACCGAGACGCTGGAGGAATTCCTGCAGCGCGCCAAGGTCGTCGCGATCGCCGGCATCGACACCCGCCGCCTCACACGCCTGCTGCGCGAGAAAGGCGCCCAGGCCGGCTGCATCATGACGGGCGAAAAGGCCGATCCGGCCGTCGCCATCCGCGCCGCGCAGTCTTTCCCCGGCCTCAAGGGCATGGACCTCGCCAAGGTCGTCTCGAGCCGCGAGCGCTACCAGTGGAACGAAGGCAGCCTCGGCGACGGCCGCCAGAAGAATCCGATCCGCGCCCATCAGCGGCTGCACGTCGTCGCCTACGACTACGGCATCAAGCGGAACATCCTGCGGCTGCTCGCCGACCAGGGCTGCCGCGTCACCGTCGTGCCCGC
>JADLDF010000020.1 GCA_020846815.1 Gammaproteobacteria bacterium
CCTGCGTCGGCATCGGCGGCGACCCGGTGCGCGGCATGAACTTCGTCGACGTGCTGGAGCTGTTCGAGCGCGATCCGCAGACCGAAGGCATCATCATGGTCGGCGAGATCGGCGGCAGCGACGAGGAGGCCGGCGCCGAATACATCCGCAAATACGTGAGCAAGCCGGTGGTCGCCTACATCGCCGGCGTCACGGCGCCCCCGGGCAAGCGCATGGGCCATGCCGGCGCCGTGATCTCGGGCGGCAAGGGCACGGCCGCAGACAAGTTCCGCGCGCTCGAGCAGGCCGGCGTGCGCACCGTGAAATCCCCGGCCGAGCTCGGCACGGCGATGAACGAGCTGCTGCGCAAGCGTCGTGCCAGGTCGGCGGCCGTACGCGCCGCGAGGCCGGCGGTGCTCGAGATCCCGGTCAAGGCCGCGGGCACAACGAAGGCCCAGGCCGCGAAAGCCGGCAAGTCCGGTGCGGCACGGGGTGGCAAGACCGGCGCGAACACCGGGACCGGCGCAGCGGCCAAGACGCGCGCAAAGGCCAAGGCCGCGACACGAGCCGGCCGGGCGGCCGGGGTGCTTACGGCGACCCGCGGCAGAACCGCGGCCAAGGCCAGTACCCGTCCGGCCCGAGGCAAGGTCACCGGCAAGGGCAAAGCCTCCGGCAAGACCAAGGTCGCAGGCAAGCGCAGCAAGGCCGCGCGCGGCCGTCGCCGTTGAACGCGGGAGTGCCACGCCGGTCCCACTGATGTGAGCACGCTCCGCATCGTACTCGCGCAGGCCAATTTCCTGGTCGGCGACGTCGGCGGCAACACGCAGAAGGTGCTCGATCTGGCGGCCCAGGCCCGCGCCGCCGGGTCGCACCTGCTGCTCTGCCCGGAGCTCGCGCTGTCGGGCTACCCGCCCGAAGACCTGCTGTTCCACCGCGGCTTCCGCCATCAGGTGCACGATGCCCTGGAGCGCCTGCGCGAGGCGGCCCGCGGCCTCGGCATCGTCGTCGGCTATCCCGAGTATTCGAACGACGAGATCTACAACGCCTGCGCGCTCATCGACGACGGCGTGCTGCAGGCCCACCACCGCAAGGCCCGCCTGCCGAACTACCGCGTCTTCGACGAGAAGCGCTACTTCGCCGCCGGCACGCAGCCGACGGTCATCGACTTCCGCGGCTTCCGCCTCGGGCTGCTGATCTGCGAGGACATCTGGGAGCCGGAGCCGGCGCAGCTCGCGCGCTCGCAGGGCGCCGAGATCCTGCTGGTCATCAACGCCTCGCCCTACGAGCTGCGCAAGCAGCGCGCGCGAGAGAGCGTCGTGCGCCAGCGCGTGCTCGACGTCGGCCTGCCCGTGGTCAGCGTCAACCTCGTCGGCGGCCAGGACGAGTTGGTGTTCGACGGACATTCGTTCGCGATGAATGCGCAGGGCGAGGTCGTGATGCGCGCGCCGGCCTACGAGGTGGGCTTGTACACGGTGGAGTTCGTGCGCGATGCACAGGGCGCCGCCGTGCTGCGGCCGGGCGAGGTCGCGCCGGAGCTCTCGGACGAGGCGAGCGTCTACGGCGCGCTGGTGCTCGGCGTGCGCGACTACGTGACCAAGCACGGTTTCCCGGGCGTCGTCATGGGCCTCTCGGGCGGCATCGACTCGGCGCTGACGCTGGCCATCGCGGTCGACGCGCTCGGCGCCGACAAGGTGCATGCGGTCATGATGCCGTCGCGCTATACCGCCGACATCAGCCTCGCCGATGCCGCCGCGCAGGCGCGCCGGCTCGGCGTGCACTACAGCGTCATCCCGATCGAGGGCATGTTCGACGCGACGCTCGCGGCGCTCGCCGGCGAGTTCGCGGGCCGCAAGCCCGACACCACCGAGGAGAACATCCAGTCGCGCTGCCGGATGCTGCTGCTCATGGGCATCTCCAACAAGACCGGCCGCATGCTGCTGACCACCGGCAACAAGAGCGAGATGGCGGTCGGCTACGCCACGCTCTACGGCGACATGGCCGGCGGGTTCGCGCCCATCAAGGACTGCAGCAAGATGCTGGTCTACCGGCTCGCGGAATACCGCAACACCCTCTCGCCGCCGGAGGCGCCGGCGATCCCGCGGCGCGTCATCGAGCGGCCGCCGTCCGCGGAGCTGCGCTCCGACCAGAAGGACAGCGATTCTCTGCCTGAGTACCCGGTGCTCGATGCGATCCTCGAGGCCTTCATCGAAGAGGACCTGTCGGTCGGCGAGATCGTCGCGCGTGGCTTCGACAAGGCGACCGTGGGCCGCGTGCTGGACCTCGTGAAGCGCAACGAGTACAAACGGCGCCAGGCACCGCCCGGCGTGCGCGTGAGCCGCCGCGCCTTCGGCCGCGACTGGCGCTATCCGATCACCAACGGCTACAAGCGCTGAGCGGCTGACCCGCGACCAGGAGAACCTGCATGGACGCGCCCGCGACCCAGCCGCCCCCGGACATCGACCCGGAAGAGACCCGCGAATGGATCGAGGCGCTCGTCGCTGCGGTGCGCACTCACGGCAAGACGCGCGGCGAGTTCCTGCTCGAGCGTCTCGAGGCCGAGGCGCAGCAGCTCGGCATCGTCGCCCATGTTCAGCCGTACTCGGCCTATCGCAACACCATTCCGCTCGAGCACCAGGCAGTGCACCCGGGCGACGTCGCGCTGGAAGAGCGCATCACGGCGATCATGCGCTGGAATGCACTGGCCATGGTGGTGCGCGCCAACCAGGCCTATGGCGAGCTCGGCGGCCACATCGCCACCTATGCCTCGGCGGCCGAGATCTTCGAAACCGGGCTGAACCATTTCTTCCGCGGTGCCGGCGCGCCGGACGGCGCCGACCTCGTGTTCTTCCAGCCGCATTCGGCGCCCGGCGTCTATGTGCGCGCCTTCCTCGAGGGGCGGCTGTCCGAGGAGCAGCTCGCGAACTACCGCCAGGAGACTGCGGGCCACGGCCTCTGCTCCTATCCACATCCCTGGCTGATGCCGCAGTTCTGGCAGTTCCCGACCGGCTCGATGGGCATCGGTCCGATCAGCGCCATCTACCAGGCGCGCTTCATGCGCTACCTCGAGCACCGTGGCCTCGCCAAAATGGGCGACCGCCACGTCTGGGGCATTTTCGGCGACGGCGAGATGGACGAGCCGGAGTCGATCGGCGGCCTGACGCTGGCCGCACGCGAAAAGCTCGACAACCTGACCTTCGTCATCAACTGCAACCTGCAGCGCCTCGACGGCCCGGTACGCGGCAACGGCCAGGTGATCCAGGAGCTCGAGTCGCTGTTCACGGGCGCGGGCTGGAACGTCGTCAAGGTGCTCTGGGGCTCGGACTGGGACCCGCTGTTCGCGCGCGATACCTCCCACGTGCTGCTGCGCCAGCTCGCCGCCACGGTCGACGGCCAGTATCAGACCCTCGGTGCCAACGACGGCGCCTACAACCAGGAGCACTTCTTCAAGCTCGCGCCCGAGCTGCAGCAGCTGGTGGCGCACATGTCGGCCAGGGAGATCGACGCGCTGAAGCGCGGCGGCCACGACTTCCGCAAGCTCTACGCGGCCTTCGCCGCGGCGCGCGCGCACCGCGGCCAGCCGACCGTGATCCTCGCCAAGACCAAGAAGGGTTACGGCATGGGCCGCGCCGGCGAGTCACGCATGGTCTCGCACCAGCAGAAGAAGCTCGACGAGGAGGCGCTGCGCGAGTTCCGCAACCGCTTCGACTTGCCGCTCTCGGACGAAGATCTCGCGCAGCTGCGGTTCCTGAAGCCCGCAGACGACAGCCGCGAGCTGCAGTACCTGCGCGCGCGCCGCGAGGCGCTCGGCGGCGCGCTGCCGGAGCGTCGTGCCACGGTGTCACCGGTGCCGGTGCCGCCGCTCGCGTCCTGGGCGCAGTTCGCGCTGCAGGCCGACGGCAAGGAGATGTCGACCACGATGGCGCTGGTGCGGATGCTGACCGTGCTGCTGCGCGATCGGCAGCTCGGGCCCCGCATCGTGCCGATCGTCGCCGACGAGGCGCGCACCTTCGGCATGGCGAGCCTGTTCCGCCAGATCGGCATCTACTCGCCGCTCGGCCAGCTATACGAGCCGGAGGACGCCGGTTCGATGCTCGCCTACAAGGAGACGCGCGAGGGCCAGCTGCTCGAGGAGGGCATCACCGAGGCCGGTGCGCTCTCGTCCTGGGTCGCAGCCGCGACCTCGTACAGCGTGCACGGCCTGCCGATGCTGCCGCTGTACATCTACTACTCGATCTTCGGCTTCCAGCGCGTCGGCGACCTGATCTGGGCCGCGGCCGACCAGCGCGCCCGCGGCTTCCTGCTCGGCGCGACCGCCGGTCGCACCACGCTGAGCGGCGAGGGCCTGCAGCACCAGGACGGCTCGAGCCTGCTGATCGCCGCGACGGTGCCGAACTGCCGCGCCTACGACCCGGCCTTCGCCGGCGAGCTCGCGGTGATCCTCGACCATGGCGCGCGGCAGATGCTCGAGCGCGGCGAGGACGTCTTCTACTACGTCACGGTCATGAACGAGAACTACGCCCAGCCTAGCCTGCCCGAGGGCGCGGCCGAGGGCGTGATCCGCGGACTGTACCGCTACGCGCGCCTCGGGCGCGCCGGTGCCGCGCCCGCGGTCCGCCTGGTCGGTTCGGGCACGATCCTGCGCGAGGTCATCGCCGCTGCCGAGCTGCTCGCCGCGGACTGGAAGCTGCCCTGCGAGGTCTGGAGTGCGACCAGCTTCAGCGAGCTCGCGCGCGAGGCACGCGAGGTCGAGCGCTGGAACCGGCTGCATCCCGCGCAGGAGCCGCGCAGCAGCCACGTCGGACGCTGCCTCGACGGCGAAGCGCC
>JADLDF010000021.1 GCA_020846815.1 Gammaproteobacteria bacterium
GGCTGCGGCCAGCAAAAGACGGGGAGAGAGCGAAAGATGCTTCGAGGCTGGAGAGGCCGGGGGCGCTTGGATCATAATGGCCGCAGATTCTACTCCATCGGATGGGCCTGTACGTGGAAGGCAAGGACCTGCGCAAGGCTGGACTCAAGGTCACGCTGCCGCGCCTCAAGATCCTCGACATCCTCGAGGGCAGCACGCCTCGTCACATGTCTGCCGAGGATATCTACAAGCGCCTGATCGATTCACGCGAGGACATCGGCCTCGCGACGGTCTACCGGGTGCTGACGCAGTTCGAGACCGCCGGTCTGGTCACGCGCCATCACTTCGAGGACGGCATGGCTGTGTTCGAGCTGAACCAGGGTGCGCACCACGACCACATCGTCTGCCTCGACTGCGGCCGGGTCGAGGAGTTCGTCGACAACGGCATCGAGGAGCGGCAGCACGCGGTTGCCGAACGCCTCGGCTACGAGATCCGCCATCACGCGCTCGTGATGTACGGTCACTGCCGCAAGCCCGACTGCCCCGGCGGACGCAAGAACGGGTGATCCGGCCCACGGCCTGAGCCTCAGCCCGGGAGTCTGAGGCTCGGAGCCTGAGTCGGCGCCTGTGCCTGCACTCGTGCCTCGGGCGACCCCTCTCAGCCCTTGGCGCGCCGGCTGCGCGACCCGCGCTGGTTCGCAGGTGCAGGTGCGGCCGCGCCCTTGAGCATTTCCGACGCGTGCTCGCGGGCCTTGTCGGTGATCGACACGCCGCCGAGCATCCGCGCGATTTCCTCGATGCGTTCGTCGCCCGAAAGCTCGACGATCTGCGTCCGCGTGGTGCGGCCGTCGGTCAGCTTGGAGACGCGCAGGTGTGCATCGCCCTGCGCTGCGACCTGCGGCAGGTGCGTGACGCACAACACCTGGGCATGGCGACCCAGCGAGGCGAGCTCGCGGCCGACGATCTCGGCCACCGCACCGCCGACGCCCGAGTCGACTTCGTCGAACACCATGCAGCGCGAGTCGCCGGCGGCGGCCGCGCCGTCCGGCCGCGCGGTCGTGACCTGCACGGCCAGCGACAGGCGCGACAGCTCGCCGCCCGAAGCCACCTTGCCGAGCGGGCGCGGCGGCTGGCCCGGATTCGCGGACACCAGGAACTCGACCTGCTCGAGGCCCTGGGCGCTGGTCTCGGAGTCGGCGAGCGGCTCGATCCGCACCTCGAAGCGACCGCCGGCCATGCCGAGCGTCTGCATCCGGGTCGTGATCGCCGGGCCGAGCCTGGCGCCGATCGCACGGCGCCGCTCCGAAAGGCGCGCGGCCTGGGCCTGCCAGCGCGCGACCGCGGCCGCGACCTCGTCGCGCAGCGACGCGAGGTCGTGCTCGACGCGCTCGAGCTGCGCGAGCTCGGCATCGACCTGGGCCGCCTTGGCCGGCAGCTCGGCAGGCGTGACGCGGTGCTTGCGCGCCAGCTGCTCGATCGCCGCCAGGCGCTGCTCGACGAAGTCCTGCCGCGCCGGGTCGACGTCGAGGTCGTCGAGGTAGCTGGCGAGCTCGCGGGCCGCCTCGCCGATGCGGATCAGCGCTTCGTCGACCAGCGGCAGCATCGCGCCGAGGCGCGGATCGAGAGCGCCCCCCTGGCGCAGCAGGCCGAGCGCGCGGCTGGTCGCGGCATGCGCGTTGCTGTCTTCGGCCTCGTAGAGCAGGGCGAGCGCGCCCCGCGCGGCCTCGGCGAGCCGGCCGCGATTGGCGAGCCGGGCGCGTTCCTCTCCGAGGGACTGCAGCTCGCCCTCGGCGAGCTGCAGCGAGGCGAGCTCGCGCGCCTGGAAGCGCAGCAGGTCGAGGCGCGCGTCGCGGTCGCTGGCGGCGGCCTGCAGCGCTGCGAGCCTCGCGCTCAGCGCCACGCGGTCGCGGTGCGCGGCGGCGACCTCGGCGGCGAGGGCTTCGGCGTCGCCGAACTCGTCGAGCAGCACGCGCTGCGCGGCCGCGCGCGCAAGCGACTGGAACTCGTGCTGGCCGTGGATGTCGACCAGCCACTCGCCGGCCAGCCGCAGCGTCTGCACCGGCACCTGCTGGCCGTTGAGATAGGCGCGCGACTTGCCGTCGCGCGTGACCACGCGGCGCACGACCAGCTCGTCGTCGGCATCGATGGACTGCTCGGCGAGCAGATCGAGCAGCGGCGCCGGTGCCGTGGCGAGCTCGAACGTGGCCGTGACCTCGGCGCGCTCGCAGCCGTGGCGCACGACCTCGGCACCGGCGCGCCCGCCGGCCGCGAGCTGCAGGGCGTCGACCAGGATCGACTTGCCCGCACCGGTTTCACCGGTGAGTACCGTGAGGCCGCGGCGCAGGTCGACCTCGATGCTGTCGATGATCGCGAAATCGCGGATGTGCAGATGGGTGAGCATGGTCAGCGCGGGGCGTCGAAGGCGCGGCGGCCCCAATGGAGCTTGGAGCGCAGCAGCCGGAAATAGTCGTAGCCGCGCGGGTGCAGCAGCGTGATCCGGTGCGCCGACGGCGCGACCCGCAGCGACTCGCCGGGCTCCATCGCGCCGAGCGCGCGGCCGTCGCAGGTGACCTCGGCGCGGGTATCCGGCCGCTCGACCAGCCGCACCTCGACGAGCGACTGCGAGGACACGACGATCGGCCGGTCCGAAAGCGTGTGCGGACAGA
>JADLDF010000022.1 GCA_020846815.1 Gammaproteobacteria bacterium
AGCGGCTCGGCTGCGACCGGCAGGGGCTTCTGCACGAACGCCTGCGGCGTGCCCCAGTGTCCCGGCGTGCCGGCCGCGTCGACGGCCGCGATGCGCCAGAGGTAGTCGCCGGCAGGCAGGCTCTCGACCTCGGTCGCCGGCGTCGTGCCCGCGACGGCCGCGAGTGCGCGCTCCGCGACGAGCTGCGCGAACTGCGGGTCGCGCGCGAGCTGGAAGCGGTAGCCGGAGGCGCCCGCGAGTGCCTGCCACTCGAAGCGCGTGGCCGCGCCGATGCGCCGTGCGCCGCCGACCGGCGCGAGCGCCTGCGGCGCATCGAGGCGACGCCGCTGCTCGATCGCGTGCGTCGCGTCCAGGCCCTCGATCGCGGTGGCGTCGATCGCGCGCGAGCGCAGCCAGTAGCGGCCGTCGGCAGGCGCGTCGAACATGGCTTGCGGTCCGGGCGTGACGGCCTCGGCGACCAGGCTGCGGAACTCGGCATCGCGCGCGAGCTGGTGGCGATAGCTGGCGGCGCCGGTCACGGGCGGGAAAGCCCACTGCAGGGTCGCGGTGTCGTTGAGCGCCGGCAGCGCATCGAGCGACGGCGCGGGCAGCAGCGGCACCGGTTCGAGCGGCGGCCGGCCGCGTTCCGCGCGCGTGCCGAAGCCGGCGCGCAGCGCGACGCCGCTGCCGGCACCGTCGACTCCGACCGTGCCATCGAGGGTCTCGGTGGTCGCTGCGCCGCCGTCGCTGAAGCCCGCGCGGAACTCGGTACCGCGCACGGCGCTGACCGCGGCCGGGGTGTGGATCTCGAAGCGGCCCATGGCACCGCGCGGCCGCACCTTCATCTCGACCTTGCCGCGTTCGAGCTCCAGCACCGACTCCTCGGCGCCTGCGCCCTCGACACGCTGCAGCCGCGTGAGACGCAGGCGCGTCGAGCGCTGCACGATCAGCGTCGAGCCGTCGCCGAATTGCAGCGTCAGGGCACCGTCGTCCCCGGTCTCGATCGCCGCGCCCGTCGCCACGATGCCGCCCGGCGCGACTTCGCGGCCGTCGACGCGCACCGTGCCGACCCGCTCGAGCACGGTCGCGTTGCCCGGCGACAGCCGCAGCCAGTCGTAGGGAATGCGGATGCGGCTGGCGCGCGGGATGCGCCGCGGATCGACGATGCCGTTGCGGCGCTGCAGCTCCGGCCAGCGCCGCGGCTCGAGCAGCAGCCGCGACGCAATGCCGATCAGCGTGTCGCCGGCGCGGGTCACGTAGGTGAACTCGGCGGCGTCCGGCGTCGCCGTCTGCGCGGAGGTCTGCGCCTGTGTCGGTGCCTGCGATTGCGATTGCGACTGTGCGGCAGGCAGCAGCGTCACCGCGCCGAGCGCGACCAGCGCGAGCGCGAGGCTGCGCGGTCTCATCCGGGCCCGGCTCACGCCGACGAGGCCTCGGCCCGCAGCACGTCGAGGCGGTAGCCGTAGCCGTAGATCGGCGTCATGCGCACGCCGCTCTCGGCGCTCAGCCCCAGCGCCTGGCGCAGCCGGCTGACGTGGGTGTCGACGGTGCGCAGGCTGGCATCGCTGCTGCGCCCCCAGACGACCTCCATGAGATGCGCGCGCGACACGAGCTTGCCGGGCTGGCGGAAGAAGAACACGGCGACGTCGAACTCGCGCGGCGTCAGCTCGACCGTCTGACCGTTGCGCATGATCTCGCGGCGCGCGACGTCGATGCGGATCGGCCCGATCTCCAGCACCTCGGACACGACGTTGCGCTCGTGGCTGCGGCGCCCGAGTGCCTTGATCCGCGACAGCAGCTCGCGCTCGCGCAGCGGCTTGACGACGAAATCGTCGGCGCCGGCCTCGAGCGCCTGCACGACGTCGGTCTCGGCATCGCGGTTGGTCAGGAACAGCACCGGCGTGTTCGGCACCGTCTGGCTGCGGATCGTGCGCAGCACGTCGTAGCCCGAGACGTCGGGCACGACCCAGTCGAGCACGATCACGTCGTAGCTCTCGTGCGCCAGATTGTTGAGCAGCGGCCGCCCGCGCAGGAACAGGTGCACCACGTGGCCCGCGCGCTCGAGCAGCGCCTGCAGCTGCGCAGCCTGGTCGGGGTCGTCTTCTAAAAGAGCGATGCGCATCCGCGGAATTCTAGCCAGCAGATTGGTGTTCGTTGCATCCGGAACAGTCGCGATGCTGCGACGGACACATTTGTTGACATTTTGCTGACGGTCCTTCGCAGAGCCACCAGACGGGCGGTGCTATCGTCCACATGTCTGCTGATGACTGCACCCCTGATGAACGCTACCAAGACAGCGGGCTCTGGCGCTGCGCCGCCGGCCTGCCGGTCGGCGCTCGACGGCCCGTGCCGCATCGAAGCCGAGCTGCGCGTCGGCGAGCCCGCCATGCCCGTTGCCGATGTCGACGGCCCGATAGCCTGCGCGGCCTGCGCCCTCGTCGCGGCGCAGCATGGTCTCGCAGTCGCGCTGCAGATGCGGTTGCAGGAGATCGCGCCACCGGAGGTCGTGCCCTGCGAGCTCGAGCTGCAGTCCGGCGCCGCGCTGGGCCTTTCGACCGACGAACAGGTGACGCTGCTGCACGTCGCCGAAGCGGCCGTGGACCAGGTGCTGCGCGAAGGATCGACCCGGGTGCGCGTGGCGCTGCGGCGCTCACGGCTCGGCAGCGTCGATCTCACGGTCGCGGGTGAAGGCAAGGTGCGCGCCGACGCCGAAGTCGCCGGCAGTTTCCGCAAGCTGGCGCTGATCCGTCGGCTCGCCGCAAGCATGGGCGGCCGCATCGCCGTGCGCCGTCTCGCCGACGGCAGTCTGTTCGTCCGCTGCGGCACGCGCTGGCCCGACGGCGACACGGGGCGGTGGGTGGTCAGGCGATGAATCGCGGCCGGTCGCGCGACGGCGCGACGGAATCCGCGACGCGCGCAGCGGCGAGCGACCTGGTCGCACTGCTGCGTCAGATCGAGCGCCGGCCCGATCTCGGCCGGCGGCTGCTGCATGCGCTGGAACAGCTGCTCGATCGCGACGATCCCGCGCTCTGTCTCGAACTCGCGCGCCACTACGCCGGCCGGCCCGTACACTCGCGCGCCGAAGCACAGCGCTGGGTGCGCGAGCTGCACCGGGTACTGCTGCACGCGAACCAACAACACTGAAGTCGCACGCCATGCCCCTGTCCTTCGACCCTTTCCGCAGGTCGCCGCGTCGCGCGCGCGTGTCATCGTGCCGCGGCGCGCTCGCCGCGCTGCTGTTGCTGCTGACACCGGCGCTCTGGCCGGCGCTCGCCAGTGCGCAGTCGGCCGATCTGCAGGTCTCGCAGCACGATGTTTCGCCGGACCCGGTGGGCCGCGGTGCCAGCAGCGACTTCACGATCCGCATCACCAACAACGGCCCGGCGGCCGCCAATGGCGCCGTGGTCACGATCACCGTCGCGCCGCGCTACGAGGTCCTGAACCAGCCGGGCACGAGCTTCCCCGCGACCTGCACGCTCTCGGGCGCAGTCGGCGCGCAGCAGCTGAGCTGTCCGCAGGCGAGCTTCGCGTCCGGCGCCGATACCACGTTCCAGTACCGCGCGGTCGCGCGCGTCGTCGGCGCCTCGACCACGCGCGCGAGCATCGCGCCGCCGCCCGGCGTCAGCGACCCGAACTCCGCCAACGACGCGCTCGATCGCGTCGGCACGGTGCGCGCGGGCGTCGATTTCTCGGTCACCAAGAGCGCCGGCGCGAGCTCCTACCCGGGCGCCGGCACGGTCACCTATACACTGGTGCCGCGGCTCGCCGGCCCCGACACCACCGCGTCGCTGCGCGTCACCGACGCGCTGCCGCCGCAGTCGGACCTGAACTCGGTCACGGCGAGCGGCAGCAGCTGGAGCTGCTCGGTCAACACCGGCGTGCCGAACGTGGTCTGCACCTACACCGGCGCGGCGCCGGCCGTGGGCTCGCTGCCGCTGAACCTGCCGTCGATCACCGTCACCGGCCGCGTCGCGCGCGGCATCAGCGGCACGATCTCGAACTCCGC